>CANRMG010000158.1 GCA_947631675.1 uncultured Oscillospiraceae bacterium | reverse complement strand
TTGCTATGGTTGGATAGACAGCACCCACCGAATCATTGACGGAAAGAGGTTGCAGCGCTTTACACCCCGTAAAAAGAGGAGCAAGTGGACAGAACTAAACAAGGAGCGTGTTCGCAGACTGGACGCTTTAGGTCTGATGACTGATGCGGGAAGATCTGTCCTCCCTGATATGGGGACTCGCAGTTTTCATATTGACCCTGATATTGAGGCGGCGCTGAAGGCTGCACGGGCGTGGTCAAAGTTCAAATCATTTCCTCTTTTATACCAAAGGGTGCGAGCAGGAAATATCGCCTTCTATAAGAAACGAAACCCAGAGATGTACAACCAAATGTTGGCGCATTTAATCGAAGAGACCAGACAAGGTAAAATGTTTGGCGAATGGAATGACTATGGCAGACTGTTAGATTATTAAATTCCCATTTGCCGGAGAGAATGACCATGAACACCTTTGAAGAGATATGGGCCGTCGTGCGGCAGATACCGCCGGGGAAGGTGGCCACCTACGGGCAGATCGCCCGCATGACGGGCCGGCCCCGGGGCGCCCGGGTGGTGGGCTATGCCATGGCGTCCTGCCCGGCGGGTGCCGGCGTGCCCTGCCACCGGGTGGTGGACCGCTTCGGCGGCACGAAAAAGGCCTTTGACGAGCATATGCCGGACGGCCAGCGGTTTTTGCTGGAGGCGGAGGGCGTGGCCTTCCGGCCGGACGGCACGGTGGACATGGAGCGCTGTCAGTGGCGCCCGGAATAAAAAAGACGATGACCGAAGGGAGAGACATGGATGAACCGATACGACGCCGCCATATTTGACTTGGACGGGACCATTTTATACACCCTGGAGGACCTGAAAAACAGCCTGAATCACGCACTTTCCAGCCACGGCTACCCGGAGCGGAGCCTGGAGGAGGTGCGCCGGTTCGTGGGCAACGGAGTGAGAAAGCTGGTGGAGCGGGGCGCCCCGGCGGGCACGGACGCCGCGGAGCTTGACAAGCTCTACGAAACCTTCCACGAGCATTACAAGGTCCACAACCAGGACAACACCCGGCCCTATGAGGGCATCCCGGCGCTGCTGGAAGAGCTGCGGGCGGCGGGGGTGCGCCTGGCGGTGGTGTCCAACAAGGTGGATTACGGGGTGAAGGCCCTGTGCGCCCGGTTCTACCCCGGCCTGTTCGACGCAGCCATCGGCGAGACGCCGGAGGTGGCGAAAAAGCCTGCGCCGGACATGGTGGAGAAGGCCCTGGCGGAGCTGGGAGTGGAAAAGAGCCGGGCCGTATACATCGGCGACTCGGAGGTGGACATCCAGACCGCCCGGAACGCGGGCCTGGACGAGATCGTGGTCACCTGGGGCTTTCGCACCCCCGCGGAGCTGGCGCCCTACGGACCCAGGGCCGCGGCGGCGGACGCCGGGGCACTCTATGAGATCATCACCGGAAAAATTAAGAATTGAGACACAGAAAACAGTTGCGCAAAACTTTTCCTATGGTATAATAACGCCCGGAAGAATAACTGCGACGCCCACAGCGTCACATCTGAAACGAGATACCCTTTATGCAGAGATCTGACCACAAAAAATCGGCCCTCCGGCGGTTTTTCGGCCGCCTGGGGGACCTGTATGAAAAGCGGCCCGTCCTGTTCCCGGCGGCGCTGGCGATAGCGCTTGCCCTGACGCTGGAGATGCTGGGCCGCCATTCGCCCTTGAAGGGCCTGGCCTTCCCCTTCCTGCACCCGGTGAACTTCCTGGTGAACGCGCTGATCATCCTGACGACCCTGGCCATATGCCGGCTGTTCCGGCGGCGGAATTATTTCCTGGTGCTGGTGAGCAGCATCTGGCTGCTGCTGGGCGTCGCCAACGCGGTGGTGCTGTGCTTCCGGTCCACGCCCCTGGGGGCGGTGGACATCGCCATCCTGCCCAGCGCTATCACCATCATCGACGTATACATCGACAAATGGCTGATCGTGGTGCTGTGCGTGCTGCTGGCGGCGGGCCTGGGGGCCCTCATCTGCGCCTTTTTCCGGGCGCGGAAGTTCACCCCCGGCTACAAGCGGACCACAGCCTTCGTGCTGCTGTGCGCGGCGCTGACGGCGCTGGGCTACGGCGCCACGGTCTGGGGCCAGGGAGAAAAGCGCTCGGAGATATACTCCAACATCGTAGACGCCTACGACCGGTACGGGTTCGTGTACTGCTTCGGCACCGGCGCGGTGGACCGGGGCATCGACGAGCCGGACCTGTATTCCCGCCAGGCGGTGGCGGGCATCACCCGCAGGCTGAACCGGCATCCCGCGCCGGAGGAGAAGCCGGACGTGGTCATGGTGCAGCTGGAGTCCTTCTTTGACGTGGCCCACCTGGACGACGTGACCTATGACGAGGACCCCATTCCCGTGTTCCGCAGCCTGAAGGAGAACTTCGCCTCCGGGTATCTGACCGTCCCCTCCGTGGGGGCGGGCACCGCCAACACCGAGTTTGAGGTCCTGTCCGGCATGAGCCTGGACTTCTTTGGTATGGGGGAGTACCCCTACATGACCATCCTCCAGGAGGAGGCCTGCGAGACCATCGCCACGGACCTGAAGGACCAGGGCTACAAGGCCCACGCAGTGCACAACAATACCGGCACCTTCTACGTGCGCAACAAGGTCTTTGCCCAGCTGGGCTTCGATACCTATACCTCCATCGAGTTCATGAACGGCATCGAGTATAACCCCATCGGCTGGGCCAAGGACAAGATACTCACCGGCGAGATCGTCAAGGCGCTCAATAGCTCCGACGATCCCCAGTTCGTCTTCGCCATCACCGTCCAGGGCCACGGCAAGTACCAGCGGGGCGTGGACAGCGACGAGACCGAGAACCTGGACGTGATCTGGGCGGACGACGAGGAAGACGAGGACGCTTTCGCCTATTACATGAGCCAGCTCCGGGAGACGGATGAGTTCATCGGCGAGCTTGTCCAGGCGCTGACCGACCGGGAAAAGCCGGCGGTGCTGGTGCTCTACGGGGACCACCTGCCCAACTTCAACATCGGCTCCGACCAGCTGGAGAACGGCGACATCTTCCAGACGGAGTATGTGATCTGGAACAACTTCGGCATGGACCTGGCCGACCGGAACCTGAACGCCTACCAGCTCTCCGCCCGGGTGCTCCAGGGCCTGGGCATGGACGGGGGCATCCTCACCCGCTATCACCAGCAGATGCGGGGCAAGACCGGCTACCAGGACGGCCTGGGGCTGCTGGAGTACGACATGCTCTACGGGGAGGACTACTGCTACGGCGGCGAGAACCCCTACACCGCCTCCGACCTGCAGATGGGCCTGGACCCCATCGTCATCGACGGCGCGGACACGAAGATAGGGCCCGACGAAACAGTGACCCTCACCGTCACCGGAAAGAACTTCACCCAGTGGAGCCGCGTCACCTTGGACGGGGACGAGGCGGACACGGTGCTGAACGCCGACGGGTCCGTGTCGGCGGAGCTTGACGAGCCCCCGGAGAGCGGGACGGCGCTCACCGTCCGCCAGCGGGCCGCCAACAAATCCACCAGCCTCGCGGAGAGCGAGCCCTACATATGGCCGTAAAAAACAAAAAACGAGCCCCCTGCCGACTGCAATGCCCCATAAAAAGTAGACAGTAGACAAAAGGCCCCCTGTTGTAGGAGAATGACTACGACAGGGGGTATTGT
>CANRMG010000157.1 GCA_947631675.1 uncultured Oscillospiraceae bacterium | reverse complement strand
GAGATCATGCAGGAGAACTACGCCAAGACCATCCGCATCGAGGCCATGACCATGTCCGACATGGTCCGCAAGGACGTGCTGCCCGCGGTGAGCCTCTACGGCGGCAAGGTGGCCAAGGCCGCGGCGGCCAAGGCCGCCCTGGGCGCGGACATCGACGTCAGCTACGAGAAGGCCTCCGTCAAGCGCCTTTCCGAGCTCACTGCCATGACGGCCAAGGCCGCCGACGAGCTGGACGACGCCATCGCGGCATCCTCCGACATCGCCTCCTGCGAGGAGCTCTCGAACTTCTGCCGTGACAAGATCTTCGCCACCATGAGCGAGCTGCGCATCTATGTGGACGAGATGGAGACCATCGCCGGCGCCAAGTGCTGGCCCTATCCCACCTACGGCGAGATGCTGTTCTCTGTTCGGTGAGTTGAAATTGACATAAGGAGGGAATGGGTTTATGCTTATAGCATAGACCCATTTCTTTATGGAGGAGGAAAGGATATGCTTACCATCCCTGAAGGATATAAAACGGTTTTAGACGTGTATGAGACCCAGCGGTGCATCGAGTTCATCAAGTCCCATTTCCAGGCCAATCTTCGGGCGGCCCTGAACCTGAAGCGGGTGTCCGCGCCGCTGTTCGTGCGGGCGGACACTGGCCTGAACGACGACCTGAACGGCGTGGAGCGGCCCGTGGGCTTCGATGTGCCCGCCACGGGGGAGGGGGAGTACCAGATCGTCCACTCCCTGGCCAAGTGGAAGCGCTGGGCCCTGCGGGAGTACGACTTCCGGGAGGGCAACGGCCTGTACACCGACATGAACGCCATCCGCCGGGACGAGCCGGTGCTGGATAACCTGCACTCCGTGTACGTGGACCAGTGGGACTGGGAGAAGATCATTACCGCTGACCAGCGGAACGTGGAGTACCTGAAGGACACAGTGCAGCGGATCGTGGACGCCATTTGCATGACCTGCGACGAGGTCCGCTGGGCCTTTCCCCAGATCAAGACCCGCTTGAGCCGGGACGTGACCGTCATCACCACCCAGGAGCTGGAGGACCTGTACCCGGTCCTGGCCCCCTCCGAGCGGGAGAACGAGTTCACCAAGGCCCATGAGACGGTGCTGCTCATGCAGATCGGCAAGAAGCTCCGCTCCGGCAAGCCCCACGACGGCCGGGCCCCCGACTACGACGACTGGGAGCTGAACGGGGACATCATCTTCCGCAACCACGTGCTGGACCGGGCCTTTGAGATATCCTCCATGGGCATCCGCGTGGACCCGGAGAGCCTGGATAAGCAGCTCACCGAGGCCGGCTGCGACTACCGGCGGGCCTTCCCGTTCCACAAGGCCCTGCTGGCCGGCGAACTGCCGCTGACCATCGGCGGCGGCATCGGCCAGAGCCGGCTTTGCATGCTCATCATGGGCTGCGCCCACATCGGCGAGGTCCAGTCCGGCGTCTGGGACGAGGTCACCTACGCCGCCTGCAAGGCTGCGGGTATAAAGTTGCTCTAAGTCGAGGCGGGCCTCGCAGAGTTCGCGTCCGCAGACGCGAAAAAAGTGGGATAATTTTTCCCGGGGGCGTGTACCTCGGGAAAAATTCTTCTCGGCCCGCAAACGTGAACGCCCTCATCCAATGGATGGGGGCGCTTTGCGCTGCAGCGGGCCGCAACCTTCTCGTTTGAAAGGGTCTCCCTTTCAAACGACTCCCTCTTGTCAACAGGATGAGATTGATTTATAATATAAAGTTAGGGGTGATATAGAAATGGACATCAAAAAGAGACTTCTCCCCGCCGCGATCATCGTGGTGGTCACCTTTGGCTGTATATTGCTGAGCCGGTTCACCCGAGTGCTCTTCTTCTTCGCCCTGGCGGCGGCGTCGGCTTTTGAGCTGCAAAACGTGCTGTTCCAGGCGGATCTGCCCTCCTCCAAGGCCCTGCCCATCGCCTATGCGGCGGTACAGGCCATCCTGTGCCTGGCCGGCGCCGGCGTGGGCTGGATGGTGGCGGCGTACGCCCTGGCGGCCTTCGCGGCCATGTTCTGGGGCATCCTGAAGCCCGAGCGGGGCGCGAAGTTCGCCATGACGGAGATATTTCTCATGCTGTGGCCCTTTGGCTTTTACGCGGTGATCCTCTACGCCGCCGCCTCGGACGCCTGGCTCATGACGCTGGTCATCGGCATCCTGGGCACCTGGGCCTGCGACAGCATGGCCATGATCGGCGGCAAATACTGCGGCCAGCATAAGCTGGCCCCGGTGGTGAGCCCCCATAAGACCTGGGAGGGCACCATCATCGGCGGCGCCAGCGCCATATTGGCGGGGGCGCTGATCTCCATCATCCTGGGCTGGAACTTCTTCCTGTGCGTGTTCACGGCCTTCGTGGCCAGCTGCTTCGGCCAGGTGGGCGATCTGGCCGCGTCCCTCATCAAGCGCATGGCCGGGGTGAAGGACTACGGCCACCTGATGCCCGGACACGGCGGCATCATGGACAAGATGGACGGTATGCTCTTCTCCATCCCCGCGGCCTATTTCTGCCTGGCCCTGTTCCTGCCGGGGGTATTCTAAAGCTACATCCCAAAGCCGCCGGAGCACTCGATCACTTGGCCGGTGATGAAACCAGCCCTGTCTGAGGCCAGGAAGGCGATCAATTCTGCCACGTCCTCGGGCTGGCCAATGCGGCCGAGAGGCGTCTCGTCAATGAGGGCCTGGCGGTCAGCAAAGTCGAACCGGGCCAGCATGTCCGTGTCGATGACGCCGGGGGCCACCACATTGACCCTTATGCCCGAGGGACCCAGCTCCTTGGCCAGGGCCTTGCCAAGACCTACGAGCGCCGCCTTGGAGGCGGAATAGGCCGCCTCGCAGCTGGCCCCGTAGACCCCCCATACCGAGGAGACGAGAATGATATTGCCCGCCTTCTCGTGGACCATGTGGGGGATGGCGGCCCGGCAGCAGCGGTAGACGCCGTCGGTGTTCACCGCGAGAAGGTGGCGCCAGGCGTCCTCATCCGTGTCGGTGAGAAGATCGTATTCAGCCACGCCGGCGTTACAGACGAGAAGGTCCACCGGCCCCGCGACGGCGAACAGCGCCGCCACCTGGTCCGGGTCGGACACGTCCGCCTGGACGGCGCGGGCACCCAGCTCTGCGGCCAGGGCCTTTCCGGCGGCCTCGGAGGTATTATAGTGAATGGTCACGTCCCATCCGTCGGCGGCCAGACGCCGCGCGGCGGCGGCGCCGATGCCCCGGGACGAGCCGGTGACAAGGGCTTTGTTTCCCATAGCGGAGCCCTCCTGTGCATATAGTCTATAGGCGTATTTTAACACACATTGCGTTCTAAAGGTAGGACAAAATGAGTTTTGATCAGGACAACAAGGATAAGCCCCTGTCCGAGGGCGAGGACATCCAGTGGACGAAGGAGGACGCAGCGGCAAAGGATGGCCGCTTCGACTTCGACGCCTTCCTGAACTCCGACAGCCTGGAGGCGCAGGTGAGCAGGGCCATGGACAAAAAGAGCCCGCCCCGGCCGGCCTCCACGGCCCGGACGGCGGCCGGTTCCGCCCAGAAGCCCGGCGGGGAGCGGGGCCGTCATGAGGCCCCCGGCCCCGCGCCGGAGGAGGACCAGTCCTCCGGCGACGAGGGGGACGACCTGACCGCCGACCTGCCCACCCGGCAGGGTCAGGGCGGGAAGGAGCCCGTGTTCAGGACGGTATACGACCGGGAGCGGGAGGAGCCCAAGCCCCAGCGCCAGGCGGTGCCCGACGCCCCGCCCCGGCCCAAGGTGGTGGTGGCGGACCCCACGCCCCCGCCC
>CANRMG010000156.1 GCA_947631675.1 uncultured Oscillospiraceae bacterium | reverse complement strand
CGGCTGAAGGAGCGGGAGTGGCAGCTGGGCGGCACCCTGTCCGGCGGCGAGCAGCAGATGCTGGCCGTGGCCCGGGCGCTGATGGCCAAGCCCAAGATGATGATGATGGATGAGCCCAGCCTGGGCCTGGCGCCCATCGTGGTGAAGGGCATCTTCGACATCATCCGCCGCATCAACGAGCAGGGCGTCACCATCCTGCTCATCGAGCAGAACGCCAACATGGCCCTGCAGGCTGCCCATACCGCCTACGTGCTGGAGACCGGGCGCATCACCATGACCGGCACCGGCGCGGAGCTGCTGGCGGACGAGCGCATCAAGGAAGCGTATTTGGGCAAAGCCCATTCGTGACCGGCGGAAAGGGCGGTCCGGCCTATGGCCGGACTGCCCGGGACCGGCAGTTTTTTCCCGCTTCGGGCGAAAAAAACATTGACAATCCGGCGGACCTGTGCTAATATATCGACTGTTCCGACATGGGGGTATAGCTCAGCTGGGAGAGCGCTTGAATGGCATTCAAGAGGTCAGCGGTTCGATCCCGCTTATCTCCACCAAGAAAAAGGACCTGCAAAAGCAGGTCCTTTTTGTATTTATTATTGCCTCATAATTGCAACTAATTTTAGTTGCAATCCGCTTCTCTCCATGCTATACTGATACCGGATCGAAGGTATGACCGTGGGACAAAAGGAAAAGCTGATAGAGAAGCTGAAGGCCAAGCCCAAGACATTCACCTTTGACGATGCTGAGGCGCTTTTGCGGTACTTCTCCTACAAGCGTTCCAATAAGGGCCGCACCAGCGGCTCGCGGGTCATGTTCGTCAGCGACACATACGCCCCGATCTTGCTCCATAAGCCCCACCCCTGAAAGGAGCTTTTGGAGTACCAGGTCAAGCAGCTCATAGAGATTTTGGACGAGGAGGGTCTGATATGAGCAACACGATGGAATACAAGGGCTATATCGGCAGCGTGGAGTTTTCGGAGGCGGACAGCGTTTTCTTCGGAAAGGTCATGGGCATCCGGGCGCTGATCTCCTATGAGGGGACCACCGCAAAGGAACTGATCGACGATTTTCACGGCGCTGTGGATGACTACCTGGCGCTGTGCGAGGAAAACGGCGTCGAGCCGGAAAAGGCATACAAGGGCAGTTTCAACGTGCGGGTATCGCCGGAACTGCACCGACAGGCCGTGACATATGCCGCCGCCCACCAGATGACCCTCAACAGCTTTGTGGAAAGCGCCCTGCGAAACACTTTAGGCTCCCAGAGCTGATAAAATGGGGGCATAGAAACCATGATTTGGGAGAGCAGATCATCCATAACGCACCCCCACATCGCCACGAAAAAGGACACGCGATCGCGTGTCCTTTTTTGCTGCCTGTCAGTCGGAAGTTAACGGCGGACCCCATTTTTGTCAAATGTTCTTTTCAGCGCTGCTTCTGTGAGGATGATCGTCCCAATAAGCGGAACGAGCTGCGCTATACAGACGATCCCCCCAACGATCCCAATGGTATTGATCTCTTTATTGAACACAAACATCAGAGGAATAACGGATAATGGGATCAATACTGATCCGCATTTGAACCATAACTTTCCGCAATACTTATGCGCAAAATCCCATGTATCTTTGTTCTTCATTGACATCGTGGTTCTGTATCCAAATGAAGCGTTGATGGTCTTGGGCGGTCTTGTCATAAACCGCTTGCCAATACCGATCATCGAAAATGGAACAAGCAGATCCATAAGCAGCATGAATATCCAAAATACCATTATTTCACCCCCTTCCACATCTCCCGATCCGTCAACCAGCCGTCACCATTGTAACACAACGCCATAACAAACGCCACCATAAAACTGCGGCCTGCTGTTTTCGGTTCGGGCCGCCGTTTATGCTCATGACAGGGGATTTCGTGCAACTTGCATTGACGCCGCCGAAAAAAAGTGATAGTTCTGGTTTATCATTTTTTGGAGGTTTTTGTCATGAGAAAACTGACCGCCCTGTTTCTGAGCGCGCTCATGCTCATCGGCATGTGCACGCCGGCGTTCGCCGCCGCCGAGCTGGAGGACGCCCCGTTCACCCTGGAAGAGATCACCCAAATCAACGACCCCCGCTCCGTTCTGGAGAAGTACGGCACGCTGCGCATCGACGAGCAGATGATGACCGCCGGGGGCGAGCCGGTCGGCTTCGCTCACTACCAGTTCTCCCTGACGGAGGCTGGCCAGGTGCTGTCCAACGTCCACCTGCGGGATGGCGACATCGAGGTCTTCGCCAACTTTTCCGTGGCCGACGATATGCCCGGCAGCATGTTCTGGAGCGGCAACAACGGCCAAGTCCTGTACTGCATGCCCTCCTGGGAGTATGAGCAGTTCGCCCTTGACCCCCTGGGCCTTGAGCGGGGCGAGCAGACCGTGGTCGATTACGGCGTGAGCAACGGCGCGCTTATCCTGGTGGTATCCACCCCCGATCCGGCGGATGAGAACGCCCGCACCGTGACCGATATGTTCGCCGAGTCGGAGAGCGGGCTCATCACCAACAAGAACGCCGTGACCTACGTCGCCTCCGACGGCGGCGAGGTGGAGAGCGGCTGCTCCCACTACGTGTACCAGTACGGCATGCCCTATGATCCCGAGTTCGACGAGACGGTCAGCGAGGGCGGCGCGGCCAGCTTCTGCGCCCTGACGCTGGTCATCAACCCCGGCCAGGACAACGAAGAGACCCAGCAGCATAACGTGGCCCTGGGCCTGGAGGTGCAGTTCACCGCCCTGGAGGGCGAGAACGTTGCCATCTATGCCGACGAGGCCATGACCCAGGCCGTCGACGCCATCGACACCTCCGCGGAGAGCGCCACCTATTATATCTCCGTGGGCTAATCTCCGCGCAGCTTTGAGCAAAACACAAAAAGGACACGCGAATGCGTGTCCTTTTTTGCTACCCATATATCTCAGAAGCCAAAGCCGAAGAACTGGCGGAAGAAGTCGTCCATGGGCCCGTAACCGTATTGCTGCTCCGGCACGGGGGTGGTCTGTACAGGGGGCTGGCTCTCCCCCAGTGTCACGGAGAAGGTCATGGTCTCCCCCGCCCGCCAGACCGTCACATCCACCGTGTCGCCCACGGCATAAGAGTGCACCGTCGTGGTCAGCTCGGTGTAGCTGTTCACGGCCTTGCCGTCCAGGGCCGTGATGATGTCCCGGGCCTGGATGCCCGCCTTGGCGGCGGGGCTGTCCGCATCCACCTGGGACACATAGGCGCCTACCACCATGCCATAACGCTCGGCCATGGCGCTGGTGACGGAGCTGCCCTCCACGCCCAGGGTGGCCCGGTCCTTCACGTAGCCGTACTGGATGATCTGGTCCGCGATGTGGGCCGCATCCTCGATGGGGATGGCGAAGCCCAGGCCCTCCACGCCGGTGGCCTTCTGCTTGGCGGTGACCACGCCGATGACCCGGCCCTCGGTATCATAGACCGGGCCGCCGGAGTTGCCGTTGTTGACGGCGGCGTCGATCTGGAACATGTTGATGGGGTCGCTCTCCGTGTCGGTGGTGATGAGCCGGTCCGTGGCGGAGATGATGCCGGTGGTCATGGTGAAGTTCAGCTCCCCCAGGGGGTTGCCCACGGGATAGATCTCCCGGCCCACCACGATGTCCTCCGGGCCGCCGTAGGTCACCGGCGTCAGGCCGGAGGCGTCGATCTTCAGCACGGCGATGTCGTTGTCCTCGTCGTAGCCCACGATGTCGGCGGTGTACTCGGTGCCGTCAAAGGCCAGCACCGACACCTCATAGCCGCCCTCCCGGGCCTCCTCGATCACGTGGTTGTTGGTCATGATATAGCCGTCGTCGCTGATGATGAAGC
>CANRMG010000155.1 GCA_947631675.1 uncultured Oscillospiraceae bacterium | reverse complement strand
TCTTGGACTGGTTCATCAAGGAGCAGGGCGAGGAGGAGACCAACGCCGACGACATGGTGAAGAAGATGAAGCTCTTTGGCAGCGACGCCAAGGGCCTTTACGCCCTGAACCAGGAGTTGGCGGCCAGGGTATACACTCCCTCTGCCACCGGCCCGGCCATGTGAGCTCCAACGGTCATCCACAGCAGCATAAAGACGCCCGCGGTGCGCGCATGACGCACCGCAGGCGTTTTTATTTTCCCTTGCGCCGGCAGGCGGGATGGTATATGATGAAGGCAGTTTAGAAAATGGGAGCGGACATATGGCACAGGTATCCATCGTATCCTGCCCCGGATATGAGCCGGCGGCGTGCCGGGCGGCGCTGGAGAAGGCGCTGAACGCCGTGGGCGGGCTGGACTTCGTAAAACCGGGCATGCGGGTCGGTATCAAGGCAAACCTCGTCTCCTTCATGAAGCCGGAGGCGGGAGCCACCACCCATCCGGTGCTGCTGGCGGAGCTTACAAAGATGCTGAAGGAGCGGGGCGCGGCCAGCGTGGTCATCGGCGACAGCCCCGGGGGGCTCTATACGGCGGCGTACGTGAAGAACGTCTACCGGGCCACGGGCATGCACGAGGCAGAGGCCGCCGGGGCGGAGCTCAATATGGACTTCACCCAGAAGGAGGCGGAGAACCCGGACGGCATGGTGGCCAAGCGGTTCACCTATACCGGCTGGCTGGACGGCTGCGACGCCGTCATTGACTTCTGCAAGCTGAAGAGCCACGGCATGATGGCCCTCACCGGGGCGGCTAAGAACCTGTTCGGCGTCATCCCCGGCACCATGAAGCCGGAGTACCATTATAAATATCCCGACGCGGCGGACTTTGCCCGGATGATCGTGGACCTGGACGAGTACTTCAAGCCTGTGCTGTCCATCGTGGACGGGGTGCTGGGCATGGAGGGCAACGGCCCCACCATGGGCACGCCCAAGCCCATGGGCATCCTGGGCGCGTCCAGGTCGCCCCATATGCTGGACCTGGTGTGCGCCGAGCTCATCGGCCTGCGCTGGGAGGACGTGCCTACCCTGGAGGCGGCCTATGAGCGAAAGCTCATCCCGGCGAGCTGGAAAGAGCTGGACATCGACGGGGACGTGGAGGCCTTCAAGGTCCGGGATTTCAGGAACATCGGCACGAAAAACGACGTGGTCTTTTTCGGCGAGATGCTCCTGGGGGAGGGGAATAACCCCTTCAAGCGGGCCTTCGCCAAGGTCATGCAGAAGGCCCTGAGCTCCCGGCCCAAGGTATTCCCGCCGGAGTGCGTGGGCTGCGGCCAGTGCGCCCAAATATGCCCGGCCAAGGCCATCACCATGGAGAACAAACTGCCCCATATCGACCGGAGCAAGTGCATCCGCTGCTTCTGCTGCCAGGAGTTCTGCCCAAAGGGGGCCATGAAGGTGTCCCGGACGGCCATCGCCCGGCTTTTGAACCGATAGGAGGGAGAGCATGTTTTTCGATACCCACGCCCACTACGACGACGAGTGGTTCGACGCGGACCGGGAGGAGCTGCTGGCGGCCCTGCCGGGGGCCGGGGTGGAGCTGGTGGTGAACGCCGGGTGCGACGAGCCCTCCAGCCGGGCCTCTATGGAGTTTGCGCACAAGTATGATTACTTCTACGCCGCCGTGGGCTGGCATCCCCACGGGGCGAAGGAGTGGACGGACGAGAGCGCCGACATGATACGCGCCTGGGCGAAGGACCCGAAGGTGGTCGCCATCGGGGAGATCGGCCTGGATTATCATTACGACCTGGACTGGAAGGACGCCCAGCACAGGGTGTTCGAGGCGCAGCTGGAGCTGGCTGAGGAGCTGGACCTGCCGGTCATCATCCATGACCGGGAGGCCCACGGGGACTGCATGGACATCCTTCGGCGGCACCCCAACGTCCGGGGGGAGTTCCACTGCTACTCGGGAAGCTATGAGATGGCGAAGGAGATACTCTCCTGGGGCTGGTATCTGGGCTTCAACGGGGCCATCACCATGCAGGGGGCCAGAAGGGCCCTGGAGGTGCTGGAAAAGATGCCTACGGACCGGATGCTGCTGGAGACGGACTGCCCCTACCTCGCGCCCATGCCCCGGGACCACGGCCGGCGCAACGACTCCCGCCGCCTGGACCAGGTGGCGGCCGTGATCGCCCAGGTCCGCCATACCACGCCGGAGCTGGTGGCGAAGGTGTGCATGGAGAACGGCAAGCGGTTTTTTGGCATAGAATAAAGAGAGGGCGCGCCTTAAGGCGCGCCCTTTGTCGGTATCAGTCGAAATATTTCCGGGTATAATATTTTTTGTCCAGGATCACGGACAGCTCCGTGAGCACTGTGTCCATACCGGAGGCACGGTAGGGCGTCTTTGGCGAGTTGAGCTTCATGTCGCCGGACTGGCGGTAGGGGATGGATACCCGCACGGACACGCCCTTTCCCGGACGGCTCTCCAGGATCATGGTGCCTCCGTGGCGCTCGGCGATGCCCCGCACCAGCAGCATGCCCAGGCCCGCGCCCGCCTCCCGGGGGGAGGGGTCGGGGGAGAAGAGGTCGGCCAGCTTTTCCGGGGAAATACCGCTGCCCGGGTCCTCCACCGCCAGGATGAAACGGTCCCCCTGGCGGGACAACTCCACCCGTATGGCGTCGCCGGGGGTGCAGTGGGCGATGGAGTTGGTCAGGAGGTTGGCCAGCAGCTTCTCCAGAAGGTCCGCGTCCGCCACGGTCAGGTGCAGGCCGTCGTCCATTCGGAAGGTCACGGACAGGTCCAGGTCCCCAATCAGCTTTCCCACCGTGTCACACATGTCCCGGCACAGCACGCCCAAGTCCACCACCCGCGGCTCATAGAGCAGGTCCCCGGACAGGATGCCCGACGCCATGGTCATATGCCGGCAGGAGCGCAGCATCCGGTGGTACTCCCGGTACAGGGTCTGGGTGGTCTGCTGGAGGGCGGGGTCGTCCTCTGCCCGCGTGCGGCTTATGAGCGCGTCGATGGCCATGCGGGCGGTCATCATGGCGTCGGACAGGTCCCGCACGGCGCCGGCGATGGCCGGGGCAGGGGGGGTCGGGTGCAGGGGGCTGAAGGCAAATATGCCTACGTCCTTAAGATGGGACACGATGAGGACGTAGTGTCGGTCCCCCACCTGGCAGGCGGAGACGAACCGGGACGCCGGGTCTGCCAGAATGTTCTCGGGGACCAGGTCTCCGGCGCCGTCGCCGGGCCGGACATGGAACAGCGCCGCCGCGGCTGGGTTGGCGTAGACGATGGTCCCGCCCGCGTCTATGCCCAGTACGGGGTCGCGTTCCAGCTCGAACAGCGCCCCCAAGTCCTCTGGAAGCAAACTCATATCTATATCCATACACTCTCTTTTTATGTGCTGCGGCCCGCTCATATGCGCCGGGACGTTTTCATCAGAAACAATCATATTATATCAGATACCTCCCGAAAGGGCAATCCCTCCCGCCGGGGCGGACGCCCGCGGCGTCCCGGGAAAAGATTTTTAAGAAATAGTACCTTTTTTTGTTAAAACACTGGAAATGCTGGACAGTTTAGTGTATAATGACTACGCTTGGCTATCTGTGGATGCCGGCCTATGAATGTTCAAAATTACTTTTAGGAGGATATGATCATGGTAAAAATCGGTATCAACGGCTTTGGCCGCATCGGCCGTCTGGTGTTCCGTGCCGGCTGCGAGCGGGGCGACGTGGAGTTCGTGGGCGTCAACGCGCCGGACAAGACCCCTGCTCAGCTTGCCCATTCCCTGAAGTATGACACGGTCCATGGCCGCTGCAAGTGCAAGGTGGAGTACGACGACAGCCACCTGATCGTCGACGGCAAGAAGATCCCCCTGCT
>CANRMG010000154.1 GCA_947631675.1 uncultured Oscillospiraceae bacterium | reverse complement strand
CAACGACAATAACGTCCTGACGGACTTCATCGCCACCGGCGTATACGACAAGAACCGCCCCTTCCACCTGACCAGCTCGCCCTCCATGGACATCCTGGTGTCCTCCAACCTGGAGAGGCTGCTCTACTGCCGGACTGAGGACGCGGCCGCCGTCCGGGGCTATATGGAAAAGCTCTCCGGCGAGGGCCGCTACGACGTGGGCCAGGCCCTGGGCGACGCGGTCCGGGCCGAGTTCACCGGCGGCTTCTGCCGGGACGGCGAGGCCAAGGAGGAGATCGGCAGGCTCTGGCATGAAAGCGGCTATCTCATGGATACCCACACCGCCGTGGCTAGCCGGGTGCTCCGGGACCTGCGGGAAAAAGAGGGCGCGCGCCGTCCCACGGTGGTGGTCTCCACCGCCAGCCCCTTCAAGTTCGGCGCCGCCGTATTGGAGGCCCTGGGTGCGGTGACGAACGAGACGGGCCCCGCCTTGGTGGACGAGCTGGCCGCCGTCACCGGCATGGCCGCTCCCGCGCCCCTTTCCGGCCTGGGCAAAAAGCCTGTGCGCTTTGAAAAGTGGGTAGAGAAAGAGGACATGGAAAAGGCCGTGTCGGAGTTTTTGGCATAACGCTGGCAAAGCGCGGCCTCGCCCGACAGTATCCCTGCGCTAAAGTTCGCTTCGCTCACCAACCGCGTCCGGGACACTGCCGGTTCTCGCCGCGCGTCGGGTGAGCGCGCATGCCGACGGCGCTTCAAGGAGGCAGCGTCCCTCGAACGAACATTGCTGAGCGAAGCGAAGACGTTCGCGAGGGATGCTGTCGACGCAGGAAGCGCCATGGTATAACGTTGGCGTAATTATGTAGGGACGGCACAATGGCCGCCCCTGAGGTCACACATACTGCCAGGTGTCCACGGGCGAGAAGGTGCCGCAGAAGGTCTCCGCCTTGGTGACGGCTTGCTCGCTCTTGACGTTGATGTGCATGGCGGTGCACCGGTCGCCCAGCGTATGATGTTTGCAGTTGGCCACCGTGCAGCACACGCCGTTGATGCAGTCCCGGCCGCCGCAATTTTTCTTTTCGTCCATCCGTCTCACCTCGGGGATAGTATCTGCACTGGAAAGGCGATTATGCGATGAGTCTTTTTGCCATTGGGGACCTGCACCTGTCCCTGGGATCGGACAAGCCCATGGATATATTTGGGCCCCGGTGGGAAAATCACGTGAAAAAGCTGCGGGAGAGCTTTGCCGCCCTGACGGACGAGGACGTGTGCGTGCTGTGCGGTGACACCAGCTGGGCCTCGGACCTGGACGGGGCGCTGGCGGACTTCCAGTTCATTGAAGCATTGCCAGGTAAGAAGATCATATTGAAGGGCAACCACGATTATTGGTGGACCAGCGCCGCCAAGATAAATGCTTTTTTTGAAAAAAATTCCATCCGGTCTATCTCCATCCTCCACAACAATTTCTATCCCTACGGGGAGAACGCCGCCATATGCGGCACCAAGGGCTGGTTTTATGAGTGCTCCCGCAGCACGGAGCACGACAAAAAGCTCATGGACCGGGAGATCCTGCGGCTGGAGGCATCTTTAAAGGCGGCGGGGGACCGGGAGAAGTACGTTTTTCTCCACTATCCGCCCAAATACGGCGGCTATCTGTGCCCGGAGATACTGGCGCTGCTCAAAGACTACGGCGTGCGGACCTGCTGCAGCGGCCATCTGCACGCGGACAGCCTGCGCATGGCCTTCAACGGCCTGTGGGAGGGGACGAGGCATATTTGCGTTTCCGCCGACGGGATCAACTTTAGACCTTGTAAAATCCTGTGAGATTTGGTAAAATATAAAAACTGTGTTGTCTAACGATAAATTCACATACATTCCCCGCGTATTATTGGAAGGAGAAGTCAACTCATGATCGTTAAGAACGTAGAAAAACAGGAAAAGAGCACCGTGACCTTTGATGTGCTGTGCGATGCCGCCGAGTTCGAGAAGGCGATCAACACCGCCTATCTCAAGAACCGCAGCAAGATCTTCGTGCAGGGCTTCCGCAAGGGCAAAGCCCCCCGTATGGTCATCGAGGGCATGTACGGCAAGGACGTGTTCTATGACGACGCTGCCGATGTGCTGGCCCCCGAGGCCTTCAACTTTGCCGTGGACGAGAAGGGCCTGCACACGGTGGGCACTCCCGCGGTGAAGGACATGAACGTGTCCGACGACAAAGAGCTGACGCTCTCCTTTGTGACGGCCGTGTGGCCGGAGGTCACGCTGGGCGAGTACAAGGGCCTGAAGGCCCCCAAGGCCAAGGTGGAGATCACCGACGAGCAGGTGGCCGAGGAGCTGGAGAAGACCCGCAAGCGCAACAGCCGCATCGTGTCCGTAGACCGGCCGGCCAAGCTGGACGACACCGCTGTCATCGACTATGAAGGCAGCGTGGACGGCGTGCCCTTTGACGGCGGCAAGGCTGAGGGCCACAATCTGGTCCTGGGCTCCGGCGCGTTCATCCCCGGCTTTGAGGATCAGGTCGTCGGCATGAGCGCCGGCGAGGAGCGGGACATCACCGTCACCTTCCCGGAGGAGTACGCCGAGCCGTCCCTGGCCGGGAAAGAGGCCGTGTTCCACATCAAGTGCAACGAGGTAAAGGAAAACCAGATGCCCGATCTGGATGACGAGTTCGCCAAGGACGTGTCCGAGTTCGACACCCTGGAGGAGTATAAGAACTCCGTCAGGGAGCGGCTGACCAATGCCGCTGAGGCGGACGCCACCAGCGCCTTCCAGTCCTCTCTCATCGAGCAGGCTGGCGACAACATGACCGCCGAGATCCCCGACGCCATGGTGGAGGAGCAGATCGACGGCATCATGCGCGAGCAGGACCAGAGCCTGCGCATGAGCGGGCTGAGCCTGGAGATGTACCTGAAGTACGTGGGCCAGGATATGAACGCCTACCGCCAGTCCGTTCGTCCTCAGGCCGAGCGCCGGGCCAAGACCGACGTGGTCCTGGAGGCCGTGGCCGACGCCGAGGGCATCAAGCCCACCGACGAGGAGGTGGAGCAGGAGTACGCCGACGTGGCCCAGCAGTACAACATGTCCCTGGAGGACGTGAAGAAGGCCCTGGCCCGGGAGCTCATCGAGGCCAACCTGCGCACCCGCAAGGCCGCCCAGCTCATCTTCGACAGCGGCGTTGCCACCGAGCCGGAGGCGCCCGCCGAGGAAAAGGCGGAGGCCAAGCCCGCGAAGAAGCCTGCCGCCAAGAAGACCACCAAGAAAACGGCGGAGAAGAAAGCCGAGGATGCCGACGGGGCGGAAGCGGAGGCCAAGCCCGCGAAGAAGCCCGCCGCGAAGAAAACTACTAAGAAGGCAGAGCCCAAGGCCGAGGAGAAGTCCATGGACGAGGCCGCGCCCGCGGAGGGCGGCGGCTGGGTCAAGGAGGACGCCGGCAAGGCGGAATAATCAAGGCATATTTTGGATAGGCTCTTCATGTTTGGAAAGGAGCGGTCACAGATGAGCTTAGTACCCTATGTAGTGGAACAGACCTCCCGGGGCGAGCGGTCGTACGACATCTTCTCCCGGCTTTTGAACGACCGGATCATCATGCTCTCAGAGGAGGTCAACGACACCACGGCGTCTTTGATCGTGGCCCAGATGCTGTATCTGGAGGGCCAGGACCCGGACAAGGACATCCAGTTCTACATCAACAGCCCCGGCGGCTCCGTCACCGCGGGCATGGCTATCTACGACACCATGCAGTATATCAAGTGCGACGTGTCCACCATCTGCGTGGGCCTCGCCGCCAGCATGGGCGCGTTCCTGCTGGCCAGCGGCGCCAAGGGCAAGCGCATCGCCCTGCCCAACGCGGAGATCATGATCCATCAGCCCTCCGCCGGCACCCAG
>CANRMG010000153.1 GCA_947631675.1 uncultured Oscillospiraceae bacterium | reverse complement strand
TTGACGATCTGCTGGATGCGGTGGACGTTGGAGGCGAAGGTGGTGACGATGATGCGCTTGTCGCAGCCTCGGAACAGCCGCTCCATGCTCTCGCCCACGTGCCGCTCCGAGTCGGAGTAGCCCGGCCGCTCCACGTTGGTGGAATCGCTCAAAAGGGCCAGCACACCCTCCTTCCCCAGCTCCGCGAACCGGTGGAAGTCGAACACGCCGCCCTCGATGGGCGTCAGGTCGATCTTGAAGTCGCCGGTGTGGATCAGCATGCCCACGGGGGTCCTGATGGCCACCGCCACGCTGTCGGCGATGGAGTGGTTCACGTGGATCATCTCGCAGGTGAATGCGCTGCCGACCTTAAAGGTATCCCCCGCGGAGCAGGTGATGAGCTTCACCTTGTCGGCAAGGCCGTGCTCCTCCAGCTTCAGCCGCACCAGCCCCGCCGTCAGGCGGGTGGCGTAGATGGGGCAGTCGATGCGGCTCATCACATAGGGCACCGCGCCGATGTGGTCCTCGTGGCCATGGGTCAGGACCATGCCCCGGACCCGGTCTTTGTTCTGCACCAGGTAGGTCACGTCCGGCACCACGGTGTCGATGCCGTACATGTCCTCGTCGGGGAAGCCCATACCGCAATCCACCACCAGGATGTCCTTGCCGTACTCATAGACATACAGGTTCTTGCCGATCTCGTCCAGACCGCCAAGAGCCATGATCTTCAATTTTTGTGCCATGCGATCAAATACTCCTTGCAATATGTAACACTATACCGGACAGGCGGCGCCTGTCCGTAAAAATCATAACCGTATGCGGGAAAAATATTCCGATGGACCGCTCACATGTCGCGGCGGCCCTCCAACGCCCGGACCAAGGTCGCGTCGTCGGTAAATTCCAGATTGGAGCCCACGGGGATGCCGTAGGCCAGGCGGGTCACCCGCACGTCGAAGGGCTTTAAGAGCCGGGCGATGTACATGGCCGTGGCGTCGCCCTCCGTGTCGGGGTTGGTGGCCATGATGACCTCTTCCACGCCCCCGTCGGCCACGCGCTTTACAAGCTCGGAGATGCGTATATCGTCGGGGCCTATGTGGCTCATGGGGGACAGCACGCCATGGAGCACGTGGTACACGCCGTTATACTCCCGGCTGCGCTCCAGGCTCGCCACGTCCCGGGCCTCCGCCACCACGCAGATCACGGACCGGTCCCGCCGCTCGTCCGCGCACACAGAGCACACCTCCCCGTCCGTCAGGTTCTGGCACACGGGGCAGGTATGTACGGTCCGCCGGGCCCGGAGGATGGTCTCGGCAAAGGCCTCCGCCTCCCCCTCCGGCAGGGCCAGCACATGGAAGGCCAGGCGCTGGGCGCTCTTGCGCCCGATGCCGGGCAGGGCCGCGAAGCGGTCGATCAGTTCTTCAAAGGATACGGGGAAAAAAGGCATATCATCTCACCTGCTGCGAAGTTCTTCTATGACGGCGGCGTAATCATCATGGCCAAACACGGCGGAGCCGGCCACCAGCACATTGGCTCCCGCCGCCTTCGCGATGGGCGCGGTGGCGGGCTTTATGCCCCCGTCCACCTCCAGGTCGCAGCCGGGGTCCACCTGGTCCAGCCGCCGGCGGATGGCCCTGACCTTGTCCATCTGCTCGGGCATGAACGCCTGGGCGCCGAAGCCCGGTTCCACGGTCATCACCAGCACCATGTCCAGGGAGCCCAGCCATCTGTCCAGGCCCCCGGCCGGCGTGGCGGGCCGCAGAGAGAGGCCCGTCCGCACCCCCAGCCGCCGGGCCAGGGCCAGGGCCTCGTCGATCTTCTCCGGCTCGTCCGCCTCCACGTGGAGCGTCAGGCTGCTGGCGCCCGCCTTCGCGAAGGCCTCCACAAAGGCGAGGGGCCGCACGATCATCAGGTGCACGTCCAGAAACGCCTCCGGGAACGCCTTTCGGATGCTCTCTACCACCGGCACGCCTATGGAGATATTGGGCACGAACTGGCCGTCCATCACGTCCACATGGATATAGTCTGCGCCCCCCTGCAGGACGCTGCCGATCTCGTCACGCAGCCGCGTGAAGTCCGCCGCCAGGATGGAGGGAGCTATCTTTATGTTTGTCATAGGATCCACCTGCCGCATAATATGGTCCAGCCGCGCCGCGCGCGACATGGCTTTCATATAGGGGGCGGGCCGGTCCGGCCGGCCTGTCCCCACCGTTTTCGTCCCGGGTATTCATACGCAGTAAGTATACCATGAGTTGCCGCAAAGTAGCAAGTAATCCTTGACGGAATCTACCGTTTAGCATAAAATATTTATAAGTATGCTATGATGCAGGGAGGCGATCTCATGCGGGAAGTGAAGCGCAGGTCCGCTCTGCCGGTCTATATCGCCGCCGCCGTGTTCGCGGTGTACGCCATGGTGCTGCCGCTGTATAAGCTGTGGCACTTTCTGGCCGCCGCGCTGGTGACGGCCGCGGCCTGGCTCATCGCGGACAAGCTCATCAAGCCCACGGTGGAGTATGTTCCGGAGCCCGAGCCGGAGCCTGTCAGCTATGGCACGGATGTGGACGCCATTCTCGCCGAGGCGGAAAAGGCCCGCCAGGAGATGGAACGGCTCTCCGCCTCCATCCCGGACCAGGACGTGAAGGAGAAGATCGCCCGGATCGTCGCCCTGAGCGATTCCATCGCCCAGGACGCCGTGCAGGACGCCTCCGACATCCCCCAGATCCGAAAGTTCCAGAGCTACTTCCTCCCCTCCACCATCCAGCTTCTGGAGGCCTATGACCGCATGAGCGGCGCGGGCGCGGCCGGGGAGAACATCTCCGGCGCAAAGGACCGCATCGCCGATATGCTCCAGACGGAGATCGACGCCTTCCAGAAGCAGCTGGACGCCCTGTACAAGAACGACGCCATGGACGTGGACGCCGACATCAAGGTGATGGAGGGCCTTCTCAGCCGGGAGGGTCTTGGGAAAGACGACGACCTGCAGGAATTTCTGCGCAAGGCAAAGGAAAAGTAATATACAGCAAATCAAAGATATACGGAAAGGAAGTTTACCATGGCCGACGAAAAGAAATATGAGATCAACCTGACCCTGGACCCCGGCGTCCAGGAGGAGCCCAAGGCGCCGGAAGCGCCCGCCCCCGCGGCCACGGCCGCCGCCGTGCAGGAGGCCCCCGCCCCTGACGCCGTGGCCAGCCAGGCCGAGGCGGAGGCTCCGGTGGAGAAGCTGGACATCGACGACCTGGCCCCCGAGGAGCAGGCCGCCGTGCGGGAGTTCTCCAAGAAGATCGACGTGACCAACGCCGCCCAGGTGCTGGCCTACGGCTCCGCCGCCCAGAAGAACATCGCTGAGTTCTCCGCCCAGGCGCTGGAGCAGGTGCGCACCAAGGACCTGGGCGAGGTGGGCGACATGCTCTCCGACCTGGTGGGCGAGCTCAACGGCCTGGACGTGTCCACTGAGCAGCCCAAGGGCCTGAAGGGCCTCTTTAAAAAGGCGGCCCGCAGCTTTTCCGACATGAAGGTGAAGTACGACAAGGCCGAGACCAACGTGAATAAGATCACCGAGGCCCTGAACGGGCACTGGATCACCCTCAACAAGGACATCGTCACCATGGACAACATGTACGAGATGAACCAGGCCTATTTCAAGGAGCTGACCATGTACATCATCGCCGGCAAGCTGCGTCTGGAGGAGCTGCGGGCCACGGAGCTGCCCGCCCTGCAGAAGAAGGCGGAGGAGTCCGGCTCCCCTGAGGACGCCCAGGCTGCCAACGACTACGCCGCTATGCTGGGCCGCTTCGAGAAGAAGATCCACGACCTGGAGCTGACCCGCATGATCTCCATCCAGATGGCGCCCCAGATCCGGCTCATCCAGAACAACGACGCGCTCATGGTCGAAAAGATCC
>CANRMG010000152.1 GCA_947631675.1 uncultured Oscillospiraceae bacterium | reverse complement strand
CTGCAGGCGGCGCACTTCCGCACCATGCATCTGGAGGGAACGCTGCCGGCGCTGGTGCTGATCCTGATCGCGGCTTTCTCCTATCCCCTTGGGAATCGGAAGATGATGGCCTGCTGCCCTGCGGAGTTCTCGACTTTCCAGCGGGTATTTGGTATGACCCTTTGCAGTATGCCTTTCTGGTTGTTGATGAGTGGGATCGCCCTGGCGAGTCACGGTCTGCCTTCAGCGGGACAAGTCGCACAGGGCTTCACCGTGGCGCTCTTCTCCGGCGTCATTGCCACACTGCTCTTCTTCGAGGCCACGAACCTCTCCAAGCACGACGCCCGGCAGCTTGCCATGGTGGAGGCGACCCAGTCGGGGGAGGTGCTGTTCACGATCCTGGGCGGTGTGCTGTTTCTGGGAGACAGCCTGCCCACCGTGGCCGGCTTCGCTGGGATCGCGCTCATCGTAGCAGGTATGGTCGCCAACAGCTTCGCTGCCGCAAGGTAACAGAAATATGCAGACAAGTCAAAGACCGCAGCCTCAGACTGTATCCAACCATGATATTTATGCCTCTTCCCTCACCAGGTCAAGAAGCTCCGAGAACGCGCCCAGGTCATGATCGCCCGCGCCGGCCGCCGCGGCGTCCCCCAGGCAGGCTACCTGAAAACCGCCCGCATGACCGGCCCGGGCGCCGGAAACGGCGTCCTCCACCACCAGGCACTGGGCGGGCTCAAGGCCCAGCATCTGGGCCGCCTTCAAAAACACCTCCGGGTCCGGTTTGGACCGGGTGATGTTATTGCCGTCGGAGACGGCGTCGAAAAAGCCGTCCAGACCGATCTGCCGCAGGATGAAGGGTGCGTTTTTGCTGGACGAGCCGATGGCCAAAAGCAGCCCCATCCCGTCCAGGCTGTTCAGCGTGGAGCGCACCTCATCGCTCAGGTCCGCGGGGCTCATGCGGGAAAGATACTGCCTGTACAGCTCGTTTTTCTTTTCCGCCAGGGCCTCTTTTTCCGTCTGGCTCAGCGTACCGTTGTACTTTTCAAGGATGATGTCCAGGCTCTCCATGCGGCTGACGCCCCGCAGCCGGTCGTTGATCTTCCTGTCAAAGGGCACGCCCAGACTGTCCGCCATGGCCTTCCATGCCAGATAATGGTACTCGTCCGTATGGCATATCACGCCGTCCAGATCAAAGATGACCGCCTTGAATCTCATAGTTTCTCCTCGCTGGCCCAGTCAGTCCCTGCAGGTAGAAATGAAGCTTTCACAAAGAGAGGACAGCACAGCTGTCCTCTCTCTTTTTCCGGGTCGATGGGGCCGCACCGTCTCAGAAGCCGATGGAGCCGAAGGTGATGCGCCGGCCGCTGCGACGGTCGAACAGCACGATGTTGTCCCCCGCGATGTTCACGCGGACTTTTTCGCCGATCTTGAAGAGGGTGCTGCCGAACACCACGCCCGTCAGCAGGAAGTCGTCCACGCGGATCTTGATGGTGGACTCCATGCCGGTAGGCATGGCGCCGTAGATCTCGCCGTCCATGCCGCCCTCCGGCACGATCTGCAAAAACTCCGGCCGGATGCCCAGCACCAGATCCTCGTTGGTGAGCACCGGCTCCTCCTGCAGGGAGAAGTCGTCCTCCTCCACCTTGGCGATATGGTAGCGGAAGGTCTCGTCCTTGTTGCTCTTTTCCACGTAAGACTTCTCCCTGCTCCTGCGCGCCAGATCCTCGGCCTGAGCGGCGTCGTCGGCGTCCCGTTTTTTGAACCAGCCGGCCATGTCCAGGGGCTGCGCCGGCTTAAAGGTGAGCCTGCGGCCGCCGAAGGCCGTCAGAGACAGGCTGCCATCCGCCTGCTGGGCGCCCTTGACCTCCACGAAGTTGATGGAGGGGTTGCCCACGAAGTCGGCCACGAACAGGTTGTTGGGCCGGTTGTATACGGTCAGCGGCTCGTCGTACTGCTGCAGCACACCGTTGTTGATAAGGCATATCTGGGTTGCCAGGGTCATGGCCTCCATCTGGTCATGGGTCACGTATACGAAGGTGGAGCCGGTCTCCACATGCAGCCGCTGCAGCTCATAGCGCATCTCCAGGCGCAGCTTGGCGTCCAGGTTGCTGAGCGGTTCGTCCATGAACAGCACCGAGGGTTCCGGCGCCAGGGTACGGGCGATGGCCACGCGCTGCTGCTGGCCGCCGGACAGCTCCGCCGGATACCGCTCCATGAACATGCCGATCTTCACGATCCGGCTCACCCGGCGCACGGAGAGGTCTATCTCCTCCTTGGTGAGCTTGCGCACCTCGGTGACGGTCTTGCCCCCGCTGGTGAACTCGAACGCGTCGTTCAGACTCTGGTTCTTCTGAGCGCCGGCGGCTTTTTCCTTCAGCGCGGCCGCCTCCGAGGACACGTCCCTGCCCTGCTCCAGGTGGTAGCCGAACAGCTTTTTGGCGGTGTACTGGGAGATGGTGAAAGCGTCGATGAGCTTGATGATGGCTTTCTTCTCGTCCAGCTTGCCGTTTTTGTCCCGGCACTCCTCCAGCACCTTCACCACCTCGGCGGGGTTGGACAGTATCTCCCCCAGCCGGGCGTTGTTCCTCGCCTCGAAGTCCACCTTCGGCATCTCTTCCTTGATATTGGCCAGGCCGAAGGCGATGTTCTGGTAGACGGTCATATTGGGCCACAGGGCGTAGTTCTGGAACAGGAACCCCACCTTGCGCTTGTTGGCGGGGATATTGATGCCCTGGGCGCTGTCGAACACCACCTTATCGCCGATGGTGATACGGCCGCTGGTGGGGGTCTCCAGGCCGGCGATCATACGAAGGGTGGTGGTCTTGCCGCAGCCGGAGGGGCCCAGCAGGGTGACGAATGCGTTATCCTCGATGACCAGGTCCAGGTCGTCCACCGCGTAGAACTTGCCCCAGCGCTTGGTCACGTGTTCCAATTTTATCTCAGGCATGGTTTAACCTCCTATCCCCTTGTCAAGACTGGCGCCGGTGATCTTGTTGACCAGCGCGTTACACACAAGAATGGTGACGATCAAGATCAGATTGATGCCGCTGGAGAAGGCGTACAGGCCCATCTCGTCGAAGTAGTCCAGGGTAGTGGCTAAGATGAAGCCCTGGGTGCACAGCAGCATGAACAGGCTCAACTCCCGCAGACACGTCATGAACGGCAGCAGATAGCCGCTGATGATGGACGACTTCTGGATCGGGATGATGATCCGGGTCATCCGCTTGATCCACGGCACATCCTGGATGATGGCTGCCTCCTCGATCTCGCCGGACAGCTGGAGCATGGAGTTGAGGGCGCTGCGGCTGGCAAAGGGGATGTATTTGATGGTGCCCACGATGATGAGCAGCCAATATGTGTTGAACAGGTTGAAGTGCTCGTTGGAGAACAGGATGAAGAACGCCACGCCCACGGCGATGGACGGCATCAGGTAGGGCAGGAACGCCACGGAGTTGACGTAGTTGGCCCACTTGCTGCGCCGCTGTTTGCTGACGGCGTAGCCGATGAGGGTGCCGATGGTGCCCGCGATGAGCGCGCAGCAGACGCTGACCAGCATGGTCCCGCCGAAGGCCCTCCAAATGGTGGCGTTATACAGCATGCCCTTCTGGCCGTACATACCGTTTTCCGTCACGTTCTCGCTGGTCACCCACCACTTGGTGGTCAGGTTGGCGGTGTTGCCCGTGTACAGGAACGAGTAGTCGCCCGGGTTGGGCAGGAAGGTCTCAAAGGCGAAGGAGATGATGGGGAAGATGCTGGTGAAGAAGGTGAGGAACACCAGGATCAGCGCGATGACATACCGGCCCGTCTTGCCCAGGTGGATCTTGGATATCTGCCCGGACTTGCCGGTGACGGTGGTGTAGCTCTTGCGGCTGGTGAGCGACAGCTGGTTCATGAGCATGATCGCCACGCCGAACACCATCATGATGATGGCCAGGATGCTGGCCTCGCCGGTGTACTTGGAGTTCATGGACACGTACTTGGTG
>CANRMG010000151.1 GCA_947631675.1 uncultured Oscillospiraceae bacterium | reverse complement strand
CATGTGCGGCCTGGTGGGCATGTTCCGGGTCTACGGCGTGGAGCACCTGTACCGCTCCAGCATCAGCAACCAGTATTATTTCGAGGGCCTGACCGTGGCCATGATCGCCCAGTATAACCCGGTGACGGTCATCTTCCTCTCCTTCTTCTTCGCCGTGCTCAAAATAGGCGCTCAGGGCATGGAGCTTTCCGCCGGGGTACCCAACCAGATATACCTCATCATCCAGACGGTCATCATCTTCTTCATGGCCGCCGAGAGCGGCATCTTCGCCTCCATCCGGGCCGGACAGGAGCGCCGGAAGGCCCAGGCGGACATCCGCCGAAAGGAGGGGCAGGCCAATGTTTGAGACCATCCTCTCCAGTATCTTCTCCGCCGGCACCTTCAACCAGATGCTCCGCTCCGCCACCCCGGTGGCCCTGGCAGCCCTGGGCGGCGCCATGACGGAGCACGCGGGCATCATGAACATCGGCATGGACGGCATGATCCTGATGGGCGCCTTCTTCGGCGTGCTGGGAAGCTACCTCTTCGGCTCCGCCGCGGCGGGCGTCGCGCTGGTGCTGCTCATGGGCGTGGTCGTGGGGCTGTTCTTTGCCCTGTTCGTGGTGAAGTTCCGCTCCGACGAGTTCATCATCGGCACGGCCCTCAATACCTTCGCCCTGGGCCTTACCAGCTTCCTCAGCCGGTCCATCTTCGGCACCGCCGGCACCAAGGGCAACCCCGCCCTGCCCACGGTCCATATCCCCGGTCTGGACGCCATACCCTTCCTGGGCCAGGTGCTGAACGACAACTCCCTGTTCATCTACCTGACCTGGTTTTTGGTGCTGGTGATGTGGCTGTTCGTGTACAGGACCCCCTACGGCTTCTGGCTGCGGGCCAGCGGCGAAAAGCCGGAGACCCTGCGCACCGCGGGCATCGCCCCGGAGAAGATGAAGTGGCTGGCCAGCATCCTGTGCGGGCTCCTCTGCGGCCTGGCGGGGGCGCACCTGTCCCTGGGCCAGCTCCAGGGCACCTTCGCCGAGAACATGGCCAACTCCCGGGGCTATATCGCCTTCGCCTGCGTCATATTCAGCAAGGCCAACCCCGCCGTGGCCTATGTGGCGGCGCTGATGTTCGGCTTCTTCGACGCCATCGGCCTGCGCCTGCAGGATTACATCAGCTCGGACCTTACCAACACCATCCCCTATGTGATCACCATCATCATGATGGTCTACGTGGTGGTCCGCTCCCAGCGCCGCAAGCGCCACGGGGGAAAGCGGCTGCCCCAGACGCAGACGTAAGCACTCTCCTGACATCAAAAAGGCCGTGCCCATACGGGCACGGCCTTTTCATCGTCGGGTCTTACACGATCTCCACCTGGCACATCTTCATGGTCTCAAGAGCGGCGGCGTGGCTCTCCGGGGTCACGCCGGCGCAGCAGTCCGCAATCACCCGCACCGGGGTCTCCGGCAAAAACGCCTTCACCAGCAGGGCGTTGGACACCACGCATATATCGGTGCACAGCCCCACCAGGGTGATCTCCAGGGGCTCGGCCTCCGCCAGGGCCGCCATCTTCTCCGCCAACACTACGGAGCCGAATGTGGGCTTGTCCACGATCTCGGCATCCCCCAGGGCCGCGGCGATCTTTTCGTCTATCTCCCAGCCCGGCGTCCCCTTCACACAGTGTACCACAGGCAGGTTCCGCCCCTCCTGGGTATCCAGGTAGTTGGCCGGGTGGGTGTCCCGGGTGGCAAACACGTCCTCCGCCGGGTATTTTTTTATCTCCGCCGCCACCTTATCCACGATGGCGACCGCCTCCGGGGTCCCCAGCGCGCCGTCGATAAAGTCTTTCTGCATATCGATGACAAGCAGTATCTTCCGCATAAGCTCATCTCCTTTTGGACCATTGTAGCCTCTCCGGCGGCGGCTGTCAATGCTCTTGCAATCCGGCCCGGGACGCTGTATAATGTTCAGGACCTTAAATCAATAAAGAAACGAGGGCCTGTCATGAATTTCGTCTTCATCTCCCCCAACTTCCCGGTGGCCTACCGGTATTTCTGCATGCGCCTAGCGGACAACGGCGTGACCGTGCTGGGGGTGGGCGACTGCCCCTATGAGGACCTGCACCCGGAGCTGCGGGATGCGCTGACGGAGTACTATAAGGTGGACACCCTGGAGAATTACGACCAGGTGGTCCGGGCCGTGGCGTACTTCTCCTACCGCCACGGAAAGATCGACTGGATCGAGTCAAACAACGAATACTGGCTGGAGCAGGACGCGAAGCTGCGCACCGAGTTCAATGTGACCACGGGCCTCAAGGCCGACCAGATCGCCAAGTTCAAGAGCAAGACCCTCATGAAGGAGTACTACAAAAAGGCCGGCGTCCCCGCGGCCCGGTATCTGCCCGTCACCGACCTGGAGGCCGCCCTGGCCTTCACGGCGGAGGTGGGCTATCCGGTGGTGGTGAAGCCCGACAACGGCGTGGGCGCCTCCGCCACCTATAAGCTCAAGAGCGACGCCGACGCGGAGGCCTTCTTCGCCGCCAGGCCGGAGGTGCCCTACCTCATGGAGGAGTTCGTGCCCGGCGAGGTCACCACCTACGACGGGGTATGCGACAGCCAGGGCCGGGTCCTCTTCGCCGCCAGCCATATCTCCCCCGACTCCATCATGGACATGGCCAACGAGCACACGCCTTGTTCGTATTATGTAAACAAGGACATCCCGCCCGAGGTGGAGGCCGCCGGGAAGGCCACCCTGAAGGCCTTCGGCGCGTTCAGCCGCTGCTTCCATCTTGAGTTCTTCCGCCTCACCGCCGACAAGGCCGGGCTGGGCAAAAAGGGCGACATCGTGGCCCTGGAGGTCAATATGCGCCCGGCAGGTGGCTACACCCCGGACATGCTCAACTTCTCCCAGAGCGCCGACGTGTACCAGATCTGGGCCGATATGGTGGCCTTTGACGAGAGCCGCCACACCTACGACGGCCCCCACAGCTACTGCGTCTACGCTGGCCGGCGGGACGAGTGCAATTACGTGCTGACCCACGAGCAGCTGCGGGACAAGTACGCCGACAACGTGCGCCTGTTCACCCGGATGCCTGACGCCCTGGCCGGGGTCATGGGCAACCAGGTGACCATCGCCTGCTTCGACGCCAAAGAGGACGTAGACAAATTCCTCCGGGCGGCGTTCCAGGAAAAATAATTATGTAAACTTATTTTCCAGCCTGCGGGGACCGCGCCATTGGGGCGCGTTGACGGGACGGCCGTTTTGATGTATAATAGCGTTGAAACTGCTATTATACCAAAAAATACCAGTCGTGCTCCCGGCTTGTGCCGGAACCGCACGACATGGTATAATTTTTAGGAAGTTTCTTACAGCACATCCGCTGTGACTACAGGAGGTTCCTCATGGCTGAACGATATACCCGGCGGCGCATGACCGATCGGAAGGACGGCCGCCGGCTTCGCACCATCTCCCCCCTGTTCCAGCTGTCCCCCTTTACCATGCTGGACCCCTCCGACTCCGCCAGCAGCTTCACCGACAGCGTGGACGCCGCCGCCATCGAGGCGTGGCTTCGGGAACGGCGGCGGGCCGGGGATGAGAGCATGAGCCTGCTGCACGTGGTCATCGCCGCGTACGTGCGGATGCTGGCCCTGCGCCCGGCTATGAACCGGTTCGTGGCCGGACGGTTCATCTACGCCCGGAACAATATCGACATCATCCTCGCTCCCGGCGGCTCCGGCGGCGCGGACAGCGGCGGTCTGGACTTCACCGTCCGCTTCCAGCCCTCGGACACCGTAGCGGACGTGTACCGGAAGATCAACGCCCGGGCCGAGAACCTGAAGGCGGACCAGTCCGCCGACCGGTTCGAGCGGGTGGCCTCCACCCTGGTAAAGACGCCCCGGTTCATCCTCCGGGCCGCCATCGGCGTGCTGCGCTGGCTGGACAGCCACGGGTGGCTGCCCACCTCCCTCACCGACAAGAGCCCCTGGCACGGCTCCGC
>CANRMG010000150.1 GCA_947631675.1 uncultured Oscillospiraceae bacterium | reverse complement strand
GCCCCTGACCAACCCCGGCAGCCCCAAGATGCAGCTGCTGGGCGTGTACGACGAGTATCTGGTGGAGCCCCTGGCCCAGGTGCTCATCAGCCTGGGCGTGGAGCGGGGCATGGTGGTCTACGGCAAGGACAAGCTGGACGAGATTTCCCTGTCCTCCCCCACCGCCGTGTGCGAGTTCAAGGACGGCTGGTTCAAGTCCTACACGGTGACGCCGGAGGACTTCGGCCTGACCCGCTGCGAAAAGAGCGATCTGGTAGGCGGCGCCCCGGCGGAGAACGCCCAGATCGTCCGGGACATCCTGGCCGGTGCCCCCGGTCCCAAGCGGGAAGCGGTGCTCATGAACGCCGGCGCAGCCCTGTATATCGGCGGCAAGGCGGCGAGCTGGGCCGACGGCGTGGCCCTGGCGGCGGAGCTCATCGACAGCGGCAAGGCCGCCCAGACCCTGGCAAAGCTCATCGAGGTCTCCAACCGGCCGGAGGCGTGAGATGACCATCCTGGACCAATTGGCCGCCCACGCCCGGGAGCGGGTGGCGGCGGACAAGACCCGCATCGGCCCGGAGGCCATGGAGGCGCTGGCCGCCCTGGGCGGTCCGGCAGATGGCCGGGCGTTCGTGGACGTGCTCACCAAGCCGGGCCTCAGCTTCATCTGCGAGGTGAAGCGGGCCTCCCCCTCCAAGGGGCTCATCGCGCCGGAGTTCCCCTACCTGGACATCGCCCGCGCCTATGAGGCCGCGGGAGCGGACGCCATCTCCTGCCTGACAGAGCCCAAGTGGTTTCTGGGCTCGGACGACATCTTCCGGGACATCCGCCGGACCGTGACCACGCCCATGCTGCACAAGGACTTCACCGTGGACGAGTACCAGCTATACCAGGCCAAGACCATGGGCGCCAACGCGGTGCTTCTCATCTGCGCCATCCTGGACACGGCCACGCTGGCAAAATACCTGGACATATGCGGCCGGCTGGGGCTGGCCGCCCTGGTGGAGACCCACGACGAGGGAGAGATACGCTCCGCCCTCAGCGCCGGAGCTAAGGTCATCGGCGTGAACAACCGGAATCTGAAGGACTTCACCGTGGACTTTTCCAACGCCGCCCGGCTGCGCGATCTAATCCCGCCGGAAGCGGTGTATGTGGCGGAGAGCGGCGTGACGGGGCCTGCGGACGCGGCGGCGCTGAAAGCGCTGGGTGCCGACGCGGTGCTCATGGGAGAGGTCCTCATGCGGGCGAAGGACAAGGCCGCGCTGCTGGCGGCCATGCGGGAGGCGGCCCGATGACGAAGATCAAGATATGCGGCCTGTACCGGCCCCAGGACGTCCAATTCGTCAACGCCGCCCGGCCGGACTGGTGTGGGTTCATCATCAACTTCCCCAAGAGCCACCGGAACCTGACCCCGGACCAAGTACGGGCCCTCCGGGCGGGGCTGGACCCCGGCATCACCCCTGTGGGTGTATTCGTGGACAGCCCTGTGGAGGACGTGGCGGTGCTCCTGAACGACGGCACCATCGCTGTGGCCCAACTCCACGGCCATGAGGACGACGCGTATATCGCCCGGCTCCGCTCCCTGGCCCCGGGCTGCACGGTATGGAAGGCCTTCAAGGTCCGCGCCGCCGAAGACCTGGCTGCGGCCAACGCCTCCGCCGCCGATATGGTCCTGCTGGACAACGGCTACGGCACCGGCGCGGCCTTCGACTGGACCCTGACCCAGGGCGTGACCCGTCCCTACATCCTGGCCGGCGGCCTGACGCCGGAGAATATATCCCAGGCCGTGGCCCGGCTCCGTCCCTATGGGCTGGACATCTCCAGCGGCGTGGAGACGGACAAAAAGAAAGACTTTACAAAGATCATGGCGGCTGTAGCCGCCGCGCGAAAGGAATGAACGCCATGTCCAACGGACGATTCGGTATCCACGGCGGACAGTATATCCCCGAGACATTGATGAACGCGGTCATCGAACTGGAGGCCGCCTATGACCATTACAAAAACGACCCGGATTTCAACCGGGAGCTCACGTATCTATTCAACGAGTACGCCGGGCGTCCCTCCCGGCTGTACTACGCGGAGAAGATGACCCGGGACCTGGGCGGGGCGAAGATCTACCTCAAGCGGGAGGATCTGAACCATACCGGCGCCCACAAGATCAACAACGTCCTGGGCCAGGCGCTGCTGGCGAAGAAGATGGGCAAGACCCGTCTCATCGCCGAGACCGGCGCCGGCCAGCACGGCGTGGCCACCGCCACCGCCGCCGCCCTCATGGGCATGCAGTGCGTGGTGTTCATGGGCGAGGAGGACACGAAGCGCCAGGCCCTGAACGTGTACCGGATGCGGCTGCTGGGCGCGGAGGTGGTGCCCGTGCTGACCGGCACCGCCACGCTGAAGGACGCGGTGTCCGAGGCCATGCGGGAGTGGACCCGCCGCATCGACGATACCCACTACTGCTTAGGCTCCGTCATGGGCCCGCACCCCTTCCCCACCATCGTCCGGGACTTCCAGGCGGTGATCTCCCGGGAGATCAAGCAGCAGCTTCAGGAGAAGGCAGGACGCCTGCCCGACGCGGTGATCGCCTGCGTAGGCGGCGGGTCCAATGCCATCGGCAGCTTCTACCACTTCATCCCGGACAAGAGCGTCCGGCTCATCGGCTGCGAGGCCGCCGGCCGGGGCGTGGACACCTTCGAGACCGCCGCCACCATCGCCACAGGAAAGCTCGGCATCTTCCACGGCATGAAGAGCTACTTCTGCCAGGACGAGTACGGCCAGATCGCCCCGGTGTACTCCATCTCCGCGGGGCTGGACTACCCGGGCATCGGCCCGGAGCACGCCTGGCTGCACGATACCGGCCGGGCGGAGTACGTGCCCATCACCGACGGCGAGGCAGTGGACGCCTTCGAGTACCTGGCCCGCACGGAGGGCATCATCCCCGCCATCGAGTCCGCCCACGCGGTGGCCTACGCCCAGAAGCTGGCCCCGACCATGGGCAAGGATAAGATCGTCGTCATCACCATCTCCGGCCGCGGCGACAAGGACTGCGCCGCCATCGCCCGCTACAGAGGGGAGGATCTTCATGAGTAACATCCATAAGGCCTTTGAAAACGGCAAGGCGTTCATCCCCTTCATCACCTGCGGGGACCCGGACCTGGCCACCACCGCCGCCTGCGTGCATGCCGCGGTGGAAAACGGCGCCGGGCTCATCGAACTGGGCATCCCCTTCTCCGACCCCACCGCCGAGGGTCCCGTGATCCAGGGCGCCAACCTCCGGGCGCTCACCGGCGGGGTCACCACGGACAAGATATTCGATCTGGTCCGGGACCTGCGCCGGGACGTGAGAGTGCCCATGGTGTTCATGACCTACGCCAACGTGGTCTTTTCCTACGGCGCGGAGCGGTTCATATCCACCTGCCGGGACATCGGCATCGACGGGCTCATCCTGCCCGACCTGCCCTTTGAGGAAAAGGGGGAGTTCCTGCCCCTGTGCCGGCAGTATGGCGTGGACCTTATATCCCTGGTGGCGCCGACCTCGGCGGGGCGCATCGCCATGATCGCCCGGGAGGCAGAGGGATTCCTCTACATCGTCTCCAGCCTGGGCGTCACCGGCACCCGCAGCGAGATCACCACGGACCTGGCCTCCATCGTGAAGGTGGTCCGGGAGAACACGGCCGTGCCCTGCGCCATCGGCTTCGGCATCTCCACCCCGGAGCAGGCGGCCAAGATGGCCGGCCTCTCCGACGGGGCCATCGTGGGCTCCGCCATTATCAAGCTGCTGGCCCAATACGGCAAGGACGCGCCGGCGCACGTGGGCGCATACGTGCACGCCATGACGGAGGCCATAAAGCGCTGAACTTCTAAAATCGATGAAAACCACGGGCAATGCCCGTGGTTTTCTTTATCCAAAAAAAGGCCGCCAAGCCATAGGCTTGGCGGCCCCGGAATTACGGGTCAGGATCAGTCCTCGACGTAAGCGTAGTTCCAGACGATGTCGCCGGTCACCAGGACCTGCAGGCCCTTGA
>CANRMG010000149.1 GCA_947631675.1 uncultured Oscillospiraceae bacterium | reverse complement strand
GGCCGGCGATGTCGGCCACCTTGGCCACGCAGAAGTCGGCCTCTTCGCCCCGCAGACTCAGCAGCTCGTCAGCGGTGCCGCCCTGGGGGATGTCGATGTACTTGAAGCCGGCGGAGACAGCGAAGGCCTGGGCACCGATGTGGTTGGAGGCCTGGGGGCCGTTGGTGGAGGCCTTCAGCATATCGGGATCGCCGTCCTCGGAGTGCTCCTTGCCGTAGGCGACCAGGTCGTCCAGGGTCTCGAAGCGGTCGTCATCGGCGCGGACGATGACAAGAGAGGTCTCGGTCACGTGGTTGCAGATGGCGGCAAAGCTCTCGGTGGTGTAGGTGCCCATCTCGTTGACGATGGAGCTGTTGAAGTTGGGCAGGTTGACAAAGCCGATGGTCAGGCCGTCGGGCTCGGCGTCAGCCAGCTGGGACCAGCCGATGGAGCCGGAGCCGCCGGGGACGTTGTCGATGACCAGGGTCTGGCCGATGTACTTCTCGGCGTACTGGGCCAGCAGCCGGGCGGTGATGTCGGTGCCGTTGCCGGCGTCATAGGCTACGATGATGTGCACAGGGCCGTCAGGAGCCCAGCCATCCGCAGCGAAGGCCACGGAGCCCAGCGCCATGACCATCGTCAGGGCCAGCAGCAGAGCGATCAGTTTCTTCATAGTTCAGGTCTTCCTTTCAACATAAAATGTTTCGCCTGGGTATATGTAAAAAATAGCACATTTTGTCCAGGAAAGCAACGATAAATGTATTTATTTTTCAAACATCTTACATAAGCATACGGCCTCATACACGCCTGTTTTTCTGCCGCGGACAAATGATACTGAATTTTAACTTTATATCCTGCCCCCGGGGAGTATAGTATATGATTGTGGGGATAAGTGCATTTCCCGGGCATGCACAGTCTATCATCCACTGGAAAGGTAAAGTATGGACCTGTTTTACAAGATCGTCGCCATGTTGGGTGGGCTGGCCATGTTCCTTTACGGCATGCGGGTCATGGGCGACGGGCTGAAAAGCTGCTCCGGCAGCGCCATGAAGGCAGCCCTGGCCAAGGTCACCAGCCGCCCCGCTCTCGGTTTCCTGCTGGGCATGCTTGTCACCTGCATGATCCAGAGCTCCACCGCCACCATCGTGCTGACGGTGGGTCTGGTGGGCGCGGGGTTCCTCACCTTCCGCCAGTCCGTCGGCATCGTTCTGGGGGCCAATGTGGGCACCGCCATCACCGCCCAGATCATCCGCCTCATGGACGTGCAGGCCGGCACCACCAGCCTCCTCTACCTCTTCAACGCCGAGAATCTGGCGCCCATCGCCCTGATCATCGGCATCGTGCTCATCATGTTCGTCAAGCGCAGCCCCCTGCAGAATGTGGGCACCATCGCCATCGGCTTCGGCGTGCTGTTCATGGGCCTCATTTTCATGAGCGACGCGGTCAGCACCCTGGGCGACAAGCTCAGCGGCCTGCTCACGGCCTTCGAGGGCAATTATCTGCTGGGCTTTCTGGCCGGCACGGCGGTCACCGGCGTCATCCAGAGCTCCTCCGCCGTCATCGGCATCCTCCAGTCCTTCGCAAGCTCCGTGGGCGTGCGCTTCTGCGGCGTGTTCGCCGTGATCATTGGCGTGAACATCGGCGACTGCCTGACCACCTACCTGGTCAGCCGCATCGGCGCCAAGCCCGAGCAGATCCGCACCGTCACCGTCCACGTCATCTACAACATCTGCGCCGCCCTCCTCATCTCCGCCGTTCTGGCTATCGCCCGGACCGCGGGACTTTTAGGCGACGGGCTGTGGTACGCCACCTTGGACTCCGGCGGCGTGGCCAACGTCCATGGCCTGTTCCGGCTGGTGCCGGCGGTGCTGTTCCTGCCCCTGTCCGGCGTATTCGCCCGTCTGGCGGAAAAGCTTGTCCCGGACAAGCCCATGGACAGCGAGGACCAGGACATCGTGGACAACCTGCGGGAGCTGGACGCCCACCTGGTGAAAAACCCCGGCGTGGCCCTGTCCCAGTCCGCCCACCTCATCGCCCACATGGCCGACGTGGCCCAGGACAATTACGACGCCGCCGCCAAACAGATATTTGAATACGACGACAAGCGGGCCGAGCGCATCAACCAGCGGGAGGCCCTGCTGGACCGCATGGCGGACGCCACCAACCAATTCATCGTCAGCCTCTCCCCCTATGTGACCCTGTCCTCGGACAACCGGGACCAGAACTTCCAGATCAAGGCCCTCACCTGCTTCGAGCGCATCGGCGACCTGGCCCAGAACATCCAGCGGGACACCCAGCACCTGCGGGAGAGCTCTACCCCCCTTTCCAAGGAAGCCCAGACGGACCTGAAGGGCACCCTCTCCGTGGTCAGCGACATCCTTACTCTCACCGTCAAGGCGTACAAGGACAACGACCTGAAGCGGGCCCGGGCCGTGGAGCCCCTGGAGGAGGTCATCGACGAGATCATCGAGGTCATGAAGGCCCGCCATGTGGACCGGATGACCCAAGGCGTGTGCGACGTGTTCAACGGCATTCAGTACCAGAACATGCTCCAGAACCTGGAGCGCGTATCCGACCAGTGCTCGGACCTGGCCGTGTATCTGCTCAGCCGCTCCGACGCCTCCATCACCGGCCAGGAGCACCAGTATATCCACGACCTGCACCACTCCGACAACGAGGCCTACCGCCGCATGTTCCGGGAGAACTACCGCAAATACTTCCGGGAGCTGCACCTGGCCGAGGCGGAAAAGGATGTTCCCAATAAATAATAGTTGACAAATTCAGAAGTTTCCCTTATAATACGCCCATAGAGCAACGACGTTCTTTTTGGAATGCCGTTGCTTTTTTGTGTCAGGAGCAAAGGAGAAACAACAAATGTGCGCTATCATGGGATTCACCAAACGTACGCTCTCCCGGGAGGAGCTGCAGCCTTTTTTTGACCGTACCCAGTCCCGGGGGCCGGACATGAGCCGCGTGGAGGAGGCGGGCTCCGGGTGGCTGTGCTTCCACCGTCTGGCCATCATGGGCCTGCACCCCGAGGGGATGCAGCCGTTCCATCTGAACGGGGACATGGCGGTATGCAACGGGGAGCTTTACCTGTTCCGGCCGCTGAAGGCGGAGCTTGCCAAGGAATACGACTTTATCAGCGACTCCGACTGCGAGATCATCCTGCCCCTTTACCACAAGTACGGGCTGGATATGTTCAGGATGCTGGACGCGGAGTTCGCCATGATCATCTACGACAGCAAGCGGGATGAGCTCATCGCCGCCCGGGACCCCATCGGCATCCGGCCCCTCTACTACGGGTACCTCTCCGACGGGTCCATGGTCTTTGCCAGCGAGGCAAAGAACCTGGTGGGTCTGTGCGAAAAGGTGATGCCCTTCCCCCCCGGCCACTACTACGCCGGCGGCAAATTCGTCCGCTACGCGGACCTGACCACAGTGGATAAGTACCTGCCCGACGACCTGGAGACAGTGTGCAAGAATATCCGGGAGAAGCTGATCCTGGGCGTGGACAAGCGGCTGGACGCGGATGCGCCCCTGGGCTTTCTCCTGTCCGGGGGGCTTGACTCCAGCCTGGTGTGCGCCATATCCGCCCGCATCCTGGGCAAGCACATCCGCTCCTTCGCCATCGGCATGGACACGGACGCCATCGACCTCAAATATGCCCGCCAGGTGGCGGACTACATCGGCGCGGAGCACACGGAGGTATACATGACCCGCCAGCAGGTGCTGGACAGCCTGGAGGAGGTCATCGCCATGCTGGGCACCTACGACATCACCACCATCCGGGCCAGCATGGGGATGTACCTCTGCTGCAAGGCCATCCATGAGCAGACGGACGTGCGGGTGCTGCTGACAGGCGAAATCTCCGACGAGCTGTTCGGCTACAAGTACACCGACTTCGCCCCCTCACCGGAGGCCTTTCAGCAGGAGGCCAAAAAGCGCATCGACGAGCTTCATATGTACGACGTGCTCCGGGCGGACCGGTGCATCTCCGTCAACTCCATCGAGGCCCGGGTGCCCTTCGGGGACCTGGAATTCGTCAA
>CANRMG010000148.1 GCA_947631675.1 uncultured Oscillospiraceae bacterium | reverse complement strand
CCGTATGTCTCCAGGGGCTCCGCCACGATGTCCCGCACGGTCATGCGGGGGTCCAGGGAGGCGTAGGGGTCCTGGAAAATGAGCTGCATCTGCCGCCGGTAGGGGGCGAAGTGCCGGTCGGTGAGGGACGTGATGTCCACGCCGTCAAAGGTGACCGTGCCGGCGGTGGGCCGGAGGATGTGGATGAGGGTCCGGCCCAGGGTGGATTTGCCGCAGCCGGACTCGCCCACCAGGGCCAGCGTCTCCCCGGAGCGGATGGCCAGGTCTACGCCGGACACGGCGTGGACTTTTTTATGGCCCTTGGCGGGAAATTCCTTCACCAGGCCCGCCGCCTTCAGCAGGATGTCGTCGGCCATCAGGCGTCCCTCCCTTCAAAGCAGCGGCACATATGGCCGGGGGCCAGTTCCATGAGCTCCGGCCGGTCGGTGCGGCAGCGGGCCGTGGCGCTGGGGCACCGGGGGCAGAAGGCGCAGCCCGCGGGCAGGTGCAGAAGGTTCGGCACCACGCCGCCGATGGCCAGGAGCCGCCGGGGATTCTCCCGGTCCAGGCTGATGACGGAGTTCATAAGGCCCCGGGTGTAGGGGTGGCTGCGCTGGTCAAAGAGGGTCAGCGCGTCCGCCTGCTCCACGATCTTCCCCGCGTACATCACGTACACGCTGTCGCACATCTGGGCGATGACGCCCAGGTTGTGGCTTATGAGCAGCACGCTCATGCCCGTCTCCCGGCTCAGGGAGCGGATGAGCCGCAATATCTGGGCCTCGATGGTCACGTCCAGGGCCGTGGTGGGCTCGTCGGCGATGAGAAGCTTCGGCTTGCAGATCATGGCCATGGCGATCATGACCCGCTGGCGCAGGCCGCCGGACAGCTCGTGGGGGTAGGCGTTATAGCGCTTTTCCGGCTCGGATATGCCCACCTTTTCCAGCATTTTCAGCACCTCTGCCTTCGCGGCGGCCCGGTCCATCTTCTCGTGCAGCAGCAGCGCCTCGCGCATCTGCTTGCCCACGGGCACCACCGGGTTCAGGCTGGTCATGGGCTCCTGGAAGATCATGGCCACGTCCCGGCCCCGGACGGCCTGCATCTGCCGCTCGGAGAGGGCTGTCAGCTCCCGGCCGGCCAGCCGGATGCTGCCGCCGGTGATCTTCCCGGGGTACTTCAGAAGGCCCATGACGGACCGGGCGATCATGCTCTTGCCGCAGCCGGACTCGCCCACGACGCCCACCACCTGCCCCTTGGGGATGGACAGGGAGACGTCGTCCACGGCGGGGACATAGCCCCGCTCGGTGAAAAAGCCGGAGGACAGGTGTTCGATCTTCAAAGTCAGTTCTTCTTCCATATCCGGCTCCTTATTCGTTGTTCAGGTGGGGGTCCAGGGCGTCCCGCAACCCGTCGCCCAGGAAGTTGCAGCTCAGGACCACCAGCATGATGGCCGCGCTGGGGGCCAGGCTGATCCAGGGGGCGTTATAGAGGAACTGCCGGCCCAGGTTCACCATCAGGCCCCAGGAGGAGTTGGGCAGCTGTACGCCCACGCCCAAAAAGCTCAGGGAGCTCTCCGACAGGATGGCGGAGGGGATGTTCAGCGTGAACAGCACGATCAGCGCCGGCAGACAGTTGGGCAGGATGTGGCGCAGGATGATGCGCAGGGGCTTCACGCCGATGCTCTGGGCCGCCTGGACATACTCGCTCTCTTTCAGAGAGATAGTCTCCGAACGGGCCACCCGGGCCACGCTGGCCCAGCCCACCAGGGCCAGGGCCAGGAAGATATTCATCACGCCGCCGCCCAGGGTATACATGATGACCATGGCCAGCAGCAGGGAGGGGAACGCCAGCATCACGTCCGCCAGGCGCATCAGCACGTAGTCCACCCAGCCGCCGAAGTAGCCGGCGGCGATGCCAAGAGCCACGCCCAGGACCATGGAGATCAGCGTGGGCACCACGCCCACCGCCAGGGAGATGCGGGCCCCGTAGAGCAGCCGCGTCAGCACGTCCCGGCCCATCTCGTCCGTGCCCAGCCAGTGGGCGGCGGAGGGGGCCTGCAGGCGGATGGAGGGGTCGCCGTTCACGGCGTCGTAGGGGCTGAGCACGGACACGAACAGGGCCGCCAGGACCAGTACCGCCAGGAAGAAGGCGGAGATCACGGCCAGCTTGTTCCGCCGGGCCATGCGCCGCAGCTGCACGCTGAGGGTCTGGCTCTCGCCGATCTGACTGGCCAGGTCCTCGGAGAGGACCGCCGTCTTGCTCTTGAAAAGCGCCATGTCAGACCTTCTTTCGGATGCGGGGGTCCAGCACGCTGTAAAGACAGTCGGCGACCAGATTGCCTGCGATCACCAGGGCCGTGGCGAATATGACTGAGCCCTGCAGCAGCGGCACGTCCCGGCCGGATATGGCGTCTATGCAAAGCCGCCCTATGCCTGGCAGGGAGAAGATGGTCTCCGTGATCACCGCGCCGGACAGCAGAGACGATATTTGGATGGCCATGACGGTGATCACCGGGATCATGGCGTTTCTGAGGGCGTGGAACACCACCGCCCCCGGCACGCTCCGGCCCTTGGCCCGGGCGGTATCGATGTAGTCCGAGGCCATGACCTCCAGCAGGGTGGAGCGGGTGAGCCGGGCCACAGACCCGGCGCTGCTCCAGCCCAGGGCTATGGCGGGCAGCACGTAGCATATGAGCCCCTGCTTGGTGCCCTGAATGGGGAACCATTTCAGTTTGTAGGCGAAAAAGTACTGCAGGACCATGGCCGTCATGAACACGGGCACGGATACGCCCAGCAGGGAAAAGCCCATGCCCAGCCGGTCCGCCAGCTTATCCTTGCGCATGGCGGACACCACGCCGCAGACGATGCCCACGATCCAGGCGAACAGGGCCGCTGTCACCGACAGCTTGATGGTCACGGGAAAATAGGCGGCGATCAGCTCCGAGACGGGCTTGTGGTACTTGATGCTGGTGCCCATGTTCCCGGTGAACAGGCCAGAGACATAGATCCAGAACTGCATATACCAGGGCTTATCCAGCCCCAGCTCCGCGGACAGCTGCTGCACGACCTCCTCCCGGGCGTGCTCGCCCATCATGGTGAGGATGGCGTTGCCCGGCAGGATGCGCAGGATGAGGTAGATGATGAGCACCACGCCTATCAGCACAGGGATGGCGCTCAGGATCCGGCGGACGATGCTTTTGAATGTGCTCATTGGGTCACTTCCCTTGTTTGGCGGATATACGGAGGTTGGGCGCCGGAGATCCCGGCGCCCAGCCTTTTGGGTCTTGTAAGTCTGTCAGTTCATCTCCACGTCGCGGACGAAGAAGTTGGAGAAGCCGGCCCAGTGGGGCACGAAGGAGGCGACCTTCTCGCCGATGCAGAACAGGTGGGCCCGCTCGTACAGGGGCACTACAGCGGCGTCCTCCACCACGATGGCGTGCTCGATGGCCTGGTACTCAGCCATGCGCTCGTCGTCGTTGATGATGGAGCTGGCGGCGTCCACCCGGTCCTTGATCTCCTGGTTGGCGTAGTTGAGGGAGCGGCCGGAGGTGTCGTTGGAGAAGAAGGTGGCCAGGATGTTGGCGGGGTCGTTGTAGTCCATGGTCCAGGTGCCCACGAAGGCGGGCATCTCCTCGGTGCGGCGGAAGTCCAGCCACGCGGACTCGTCATAGCTCTTGATCTCGGCGTTGATGCCCACGGCGGCCAGGTCCTGGGCGATCTGCTGGTAGACCATGGCGGTGGTGTCGCCGCTGGAGGAGTCCAGGGAGAACTCGAAGCTGATCTGGCCGTCCTCATAGCCGGCCTCGGCCAGCAGGGCCTTGGCCCCCTCGGGGTCGTAAGTGATGGGCTCCAGGTCCTCGTTGTGGCCCCAGACGCCGGTGGCGATCATGCCGTTCTGGATGATGCCGTCGCCGCCGTAGAAGTTGTTGAGCAGGCCCTCGCGGTCGATGGCCATCTGCACGGCCTTGCGCACGTTCACGTCGGACAGGAACTCGTTGTTCTCGTTCATGCTCATGAAGGTCACGCCCACCCGGTAGCCGGGCACGATGGAGTCGGCGTAGGTGGTCTTGTAGACGCTGTCGATGATGGAGGAGTCCAGCGCGTCCAGGTCGATGATGTCCAGCTCGCCGCTCTGGAACATCAGGTTCTGGGTGTTGGCGTCGGGCACCACGTTCAT
>CANRMG010000147.1 GCA_947631675.1 uncultured Oscillospiraceae bacterium | reverse complement strand
ACCTGCACCGTGGGCTGCGACTGCGACCGGTACATGGAGGTCTGGAACGTGGTCTTTTCCCAGTTCGACAACGACGGCCACGACAACTACACCGAGCTGAAGCAGAAGAACATAGACACCGGCATGGGCCTGGAGCGTCTGGCCGTGGTGTGCCAAGACGTGGACAGCCTGTTCGACGTGGACACGGTGATGAACATCACCAACGAGGTCTCCAAGATCACCGGCGCCACCTACGGCCGCAGCCACAAGATGGACGTGTCCCTGCGGGTCATCACCGACCACATCCGAGCCTCCACCATGATGATCTGCGACGGCGTTCTGCCCTCCAACGAGGGCCGGGGCTACGTGCTGCGCCGGCTCCTGCGCCGGGCGGCCCGCCACGGAAAGCTCCTGGGCGTGAACGAGCCCTTCCTCTACAAGGTCGTGGACATGGTCATCCATGAGAACGAGGGCCACTACCCCGACCTGCGGGAGCGCCAGGCCTATATCACGAAGGTGGTCCGGGTGGAGGAGGAGAATTTCGCCCGCACCATCGACGGCGGCATGCGCATCTTCGACGAGATGCTCGCCGGCCACAAGCAGCGGGGCGAGAGCGTATTCTCCGGCGCCGACGCCTTCAAGCTCTACGACACCTACGGCTTCCCCCTGGACCTGACCATGGACATGGCCGACGAGCAGGGCATGACCGTGGACGAAGAGGGCTTCCAGGCCCTCATGGAGGAGCAGCGCCAGCGGGCCCGGAAGGCCCGGGAGGCCCTGGGCGATCTTGGCTGGGCCGGCGTGGAATTCGGCAAGGACGTGCCCGAGACCGAGTTCGTGGGCTACGACCACACAACCTATGAGGGTGCGAAGGTAGTCGCCCTGGTGGTGGAGAACGAGCAGGCCGAGGAGATGATGACCGGCGTGGAGGGCATCGTGGTCCTGGACAAGACCCCCTTCTACGCGGAGATGGGCGGCCAGGTGGCCGACCACGGCGTCCTCACCTGCGGGGACATGACCTTCACGGTCACGGACGTGCAGAAGAACAAGGGCGGCAAGTATATGCACTACGGCAAGGTGACGGCCGGCCAGCTGAAACTGGGCGACGCCGTGACCGCCGCCATCGACGTGAATCGCCGGCGGGCCGTCATGCGGGCCCACTCCGCCACCCACCTCTTGGACAAGGCCCTTCGCACCGTGCTGGGCGACCACGTCCATCAGGCCGGCTCCCTGGTGGAGCCCGATAAGCTCCGCTTCGACTTCACCCACTTCTCCGCCATGACCCCTGACGAGATCGCCCAGGTGGAGGAGATGGTGAACGACGCCGTGCTGGCGGGCTACGACGTAAAGACCGACGTGCTGCCCATCGAGGAGGCCAAGAAGCGGGGCGCCATCGCCCTGTTCAGCGAGAAATACGGCGACACCGTCCGCGTGGTGGACATGGGCGGGGGCTACTCCGTGGAGTTCTGCGGCGGCACGCATCTTGATAACACCGCCAAGGTGGGCGTGTTCCACATCGAGAGCGAGTTCTCCGTGGCCAGCGGCGTGCGCCGCATCGAGGCCGTCACCGGCAAGGCGTCCCTGGCCTTCCTGAACAAGGTCCAGGCCAGCATCGCCCATGCCGCCGCGGCCCTGAAGGTCCGGCCCAGCGAGCTGGAGAGCAAGGCCGAGGCCCTCATGGGCGAGCTGAAGGGCCTGCATCAGACCGTGGAGAAGCTGAAGGCCCGGGAGGCCGCCGGCGAGACCGATAGGCTCCTGTTCGGCACCCATGAGGTGGGCGGCCTGCGGGTGCTCACCGCCGTGGTGCCCGACGCGGATGCGGGCCGCCTGCGTCAGATGGGCGACATCTTCCGGGACAAGCAGAGCAACATCGTGGCCGTGCTGGCCTCGGACAACGGCGAGAAGGTCACCTTCCTGGCCGTGTGCGGCCCCGACGCGGTGAAGGCCGGCATCAAGGCCGGCGAGCTGGTCCGGGAGGTCTCCGCCGTCACCGGCGGCAAGGGCGGCGGCAAGCCCGAGTCCGCCATGGGCGGCGGCTCCGACGTGCTCAAGACCGACAACGCCCTGGCCATCGTGGACGACTTCGTGGCCAAAAAGCTGGGCGTGTAAAACATATCCACAGGGCCCCGGCTGCGACCGGGGCCCCGTACATATTTGAAAAGGAGATACGACCATGCTCTTTAACTTCCCCAACATGGAGGAGACCATCACGCCCCACTTCAAGGGCGGCGAGAAGTCCCTGGCCGTCAAAGGCGTCACCTTCGACGGCAACAAGATCACCATGGGCCGCCTGGAGCCCGGAGCCACCATCGGCGTGCACACCCACGAGGACACCTGCGAGGTCTACTACTATATTTCCGGCAAGGGCAAGTGCTTCTATGACGGAGCCTGGGAGCCGGCGGAGCCCGGCTGCGCCCACTTCTGCCCCAAAGGCCACAGCCACGGCCTGGCCAACACCGGCGACGAGGACCTCATCTTCCTCGGCGCCGTCATCAAGCAGTAAAGGAGCCAGCTATGAGCGATATTCATTATGATCCCGATTGCCTGTTCTGCAAGATCATAAAGGGCCAGATCCCCTCCACCCGTGTCTATGAGGACGAGCTGTGCTATGCCTTCCGGGACATCAATCCCCAGGCGCCCACCCATATCCTGGTGGTGCCCAATACCCATATCCCCTCCTGCGCCCAGGTCGATCGGGACAGCGCCGCCCTGGTGGGCCATATCTTCACCGTGATCGCGAAGATCGCAGTCCGGGAGGGCCTGACAGGCGGCTACCGCGTCATCTCCAACGTGGGCCATGACGCGGGCCAGACCGTGCCCCATCTGCACTTCCACATCCTCGGCGGCAGGCGTATGCCGGACCAGATGGTGTGATATTTTATGCGTAAGCTGGCATGGGCTGCGGCGGGCTTCGCCCTGGGGGCGGGGCTGGCCGAGTATGTCCTGCCGACGGGAGGGCTGCCGTATATCGCGGCGGCTCTCGTCCTATTCTCCCCCGCGGCACTCCTTATAAAGCGCAGGTCCGGCCGCAGGCGGGTGCTCCTGTGTGTTCTGGCCGCGGCGGTGGGTCTTCTGGCCTGGTGGGGACGATATGCGATAAAGACCGGCCCCGCAGAGGCCATGGTGGGGCAGGAAGTGCATATTTCCGCCATATCCACCGACTATGTGGAGCGGCGCCGGGATTATGAGCGGGTCGAGGTCCGCGTCCTTTCCGGCGCCCGGCCCGGCAAGGCGCTGCTGTACTACTACGAGGGCCAGCTCCCGGAGCTTACGCCTGGAGACGAGATAGAGGCGGATGTGAAGCTCACCTCCGCCCTTATCCGCCGAGGCGAGCGGTCCCACAACTACACCTCCCAAGGCCAGGACACCCTGGGCTATATCCAGCCTGACACCCTCTCCGTGACAGGCCGGGCACAAAACGCCTGGGTCTATTTCCCCCAGAGGCTGAGCCACGGCCTGAAGGATCTGGTGGACAGCCTGTTCCCCGCCGAGAGCGCCCCCTTCGTGAAGGCCCTGCTCACCGGGGACACCGTTCAGCTGGAGGAGGACACGGCCCACTATACCGCCATGCGCACCGCCGGGGTGCTGCACATCGTGGCGGTCAGCGGCATGCACATGTTCGTGCTGGCGGCCTTCTTGCAGCTGCTGCTGGGCCGGAGCCGCCGGACGAACCTCATATGCCTTCCCATCCTGTGGCTGTTCGCCCTTATGGCCGGATGCCGGCCGTCGGTGGTCCGGGCGGCGGTGATGCAGACCATGTACCTGCTGGCGCCGGTGTTCCGCCGGGAGGCGGACGGGCCCACGTGTCTCGGCGCGGCGGCACTGGCGCTTTTGCTTGTAAATCCCATGGCCATCGGCAGCGTGGGGCTGCAGCTGAGCTTTGCCTGCATGGCGGGGCTGGTGTGCCTGCTGCCGTTCATGCTGGCCTGGGCGGGCCGGCGTCTTCCCATGCGCAGGCGGGCCGTGGCCTTCGCCGTGGACAACTTGGCCTGCACCCTGGGCGCCACCTTCTTCTCCCTGCCCCTGTCCGCCCTCTACTTCGGCCAGGTGCCTCTGCTGTCGCCGCTGGCGAACCTGCTGACGCTACTTATTGTGGAGATCATCTTCGCCGCGGGCTACGTGACCTGCGCTGTCGGAGCGCTGCTCCCCGCCGCGGGCCGGGCGCTGGCTTGGCTTTTGACCTGGGCGGTGCGGTGGTGCATGGGGGTGTACCG
>CANRMG010000146.1 GCA_947631675.1 uncultured Oscillospiraceae bacterium | reverse complement strand
CCCCGCCCAGCTGGGCGGCGATCTCGCCGAAGGCGCAGTTGCAGGAGTGGGCCAGGGCCTGCTCCACGGTGATGGTGCCGTGCACGCCGGAGCACTTCACCCGCTGGCCGCCGATGATGGTGTCCCCGTCGCAGTAGAAGGTCTGCTGCCATATGTCCGGTATGTTCTCGATCGCCGCCGCCATGGTCACCAGCTTGAACACGGAGCCCGGTGTGAAGGTGGAGCTGAGGGCCCGGTTGATGAACGCGCCCTCGTAGGCCTCGTCGTTGGCGTCAAAGGTGATGCCGTATTCCGGGTCCCAGGTGGGGGTGGAGACCATGCAGATGATCTCCCCGGTGCGGTAGTTGTAGACCAGGACGGTGCCCTTCTTCCCGGCGATGGCGTTGTAGGCCGCGGCACACACGTCCGCGTCCAGGGTCAGCTTCATGCTGGCCGCCTCGGAGGTGGTGCCGGTGAAGAAGGAGTAGTTGACGAAATCCGCCCGGTACATGGACAGGATACTGGTGCCCACGTTGCCGCCCAGGTCGCCCACCGCGTGAAGGCATGCCTTGCGGATGTCGGAGCTGTCGGCATAGTGGAAGCCCTCGTCGCTGGCCGTGGCCAGGACCAGGCCGTTCCGGTCGGAGACGGAGCCCCGGTTCAGAACGCCCTCGGAGTATATGCTCTGGTTGGCGTAGAAGGTGGCCCAGTCGCCCCCGTCCACGGCCAGGCGGTAGATGAACACGCCGGTGCCGGCGATGGTGAGCGCCACCAGAAGCAGCACGGCGAAAGCACGGGTGGTGACCTTTCTCATGGGCGTCCACCTCCCCGGTAATAGCCGTCGTCGGTGCCGGTATTATAATAGCCGTCGCCCTCGTCATCGTAGTAGCCGTCCTCCGGCTCGTCGTCCTCCACGCCCGCGCCGCCGGTGAACCGCTCCGGGCGCATCACGGCGAAGCTGGCGTTGGCCCGGGTGTCGCTGCCCTTGATGAAGGCCAGCAGCATCCAGCAGGCAAGTAAGCTCGTGCCGCCCATGGAGACAAAGGGGAAGGTGACGCCGGTGAAGGGCAGGATGTCCATGGCGCCGAATACGTTCAGGCACATCTGTACCAGCATCATGCTCACCGCGCCGGCGGCGGCGATGCAGAAGTAGGAGGACCGGCCCGCGGCGGCGTTTTTCACCACGAAGCCCGCCAGGGCCAGCAATGACGCGATGCAGCAAAGGGCCGTGACGAGCCCCAGCTCCTCACACAGCACCGCGAACACCAGGTCCGTCTCCGCGGCGATGATGCCGATGAACCAGCCGGCCCCGGCCCCGTGGCCGAAGAGACCCCCGCTGGCCGCGGCGGACAGGGCTCTCGACTGCTGATAGCCCCGATAGTCCACATCCTCCCACACGTGGCCCCAGGTCTGGAACCGGGCGATCACGTGGGGCTTTACCGTCAGCACCAGCATCACGCCCAGCACCGCCCCCGCCACGGCCAGAAACACCGTGGCGAAGGAGCCCGAGCGCATGAAGGATATGACGAGGAACGTCACGAAAAACACCAGCGCCGTGCCGAAGTCGCCCATGAGGGCCAGAAGGCCCACGCACCCGGCGGAGAAGCCGATGTAGAAGATAAGGTTTCGGTTCACGAAGAGCCGGTCCAATGTGGCCGCCCCGGCGTAGATGTACAGGACCTTTACAAGCTCCGACGGCTGGATGGTGAGGCTGCCGAGGTGTAGCCAGCTTCGCGCGCCGTTGTCCACCGGCGCCAGCACCAGCGTCACCATCAGCATCCCGATGGCGGCGATGAAGGCGTAAAGCCGCACGGACTTCACCCGGTCCAGGTTCCGTATCCACAGGCACATGAAGATGTAAAGCCCGATGGCCGCGAGAAGCAGAATGACCTGCTTGAGCATATCGTCCGGGGTCTTGGATGCCGCTACGGACAGACCCACCGTGGACAGGAACAGCGCCAGGATCTCCGGCTCGAAGCCCCGCTGGCCCGAGGCCCGCAGGACGATGAAGTAGCCCCACTGGACCGTGGCCAGCACGGCGAAGGCCATGACCACGCCCAGCCCCGCCTCGGGGTCATAGGTGAGATGCTGGAGGAGCAGGATGATCTGAAATACCGTCAGCAGCAGCAGCGTCACGAAGGGGCGCACCCGCCGGCCGGGGGCGTGACGGTACTTCAAAAGGGAGGAGCGCTCCTGCTCGGTGAGGTCCACGAATCGGGCCGACACCTGCCCCAGGGTGAGCACGTCCGCATCCTGGATGGGCGCGCCGCCCATGGGCACCTGCTCGCCGTTGACGTAGCTTATCCCCTTGCCCAGACTGTACACCGTCCAGGCCCCCTCCGGGCTGCGGATGAGACAGGCGTGCATCCGCTCCACGCTGGGGTCGTCTATCCGGCCGTCCACGGACCGGGCGCGGCCCAGAATGCACTCCCAGTGGCGCAGGGGCACCATCACGTTGCCGTTCAGGTACAGATAGGCCCATGTCTCCGGGTCGTATCGCTCCCGGAGCATGCTCACGATGCACCGGGCCACGATGGCCACGGCCACCAGGGGCAGGATATAGCGGGATATGTCGGCGATCCGCTGGGCGTATTGGCCGAAGATCAGCGTCACCAGTTCCATGTGCAGGCTCCTTTCCGGGAGGATGGGGCGCGCCGGGCAGGTCTGCGGGCGCGGAAGAATAGAAATCTTATTGACATTATACGATATTGTAACTAAAATGTAAACTATGAACGGAAAAACATGGAAGGGAAGATCGGTGTTCTGGGCGGTGCTGTTCGCCGCGCTGGCCCTGGCGGGGGCGGGAGCATACCTGCTGCGCCCCGGCGGGACCGTGGCGGTAGTGAGCATCGACGGGGAGGTCTATGACACCATAGACCTGTCCGCCGTGGCGGCGCCCTATGAGCGCACCGTGGAGACTCCCTGGGGCTGGAACACCCTGCGGGTGGAGCCGGGGGCCGTGGCCGTCACAGACGCGGACTGCCCCAGCCACGACTGCATCCGGCAGGGGACCATATCCGACGGGACCATCCCCATCGTATGCCTGCCCCACCGGCTGGTCATAGAGATCGAACGTGATGAGTAAGACGCGAAAACTCGTATTCATGGCGCTGCTGACGGCGCTGGAGCTGGTCATCTGGGTCATCGAGGCCCAGATCCCGGCACCGGTGCCGGTGCCCGGTGTGAAGCTGGGCCTGGCCAGCGTCATCACCCTCACCGCCATGGCGGTGCTGGGCCGAAAAGAGGCGGGAGCCATCCTGCTGGCCCGGGTCCTGCTGGGGACGCTGTTTGCCGGGAGCGTGTCGGCCATGCTGTTTTCCCTGGCGGGCGGGGCCCTTTCCTGGTGCGTGATGGCGGCCCTCATAGGGCTGTTCCCGGAAAAGCTTCTGTGGGTGGTGAGCGTGTTCGGGGCCATCGGCCACAACGCAGGACAGCTTCTGGCGGCGCTCATGGTGACGGGCACGCCGGGCATACTGTGGTATGGGCCGGCGCTGCTGGCGGCGGCCATCATCACCGGCGTATTCACCGGCCTGGGGGCCATGTATCTGACGAAGGCCCTGCGGGCCTACACCGCGGGGAAATGAGATAAGGAGAGCTATGACGATCACAAGGCGGGAACTGAAAATGCAGGCGCGGCAGGCGATGAGCGAGGCCCGGCCGGCGCCCTTCTGGATAAGCCTTCTGTACACGGTCATCGGAGTGGCGCTGGGCCTTTTGAGCATGAGCCTGAGCGGGTCCCTGGAGGCCTATACCACCATGTTCCGCAGCGCCATGATGGGCGTGCTCCGGTACGCCGAGCCCGTGGCCGCGGGAGGCATGACGGGGTGGCTGCTGGACATGGCCCTGCAGGTGATGCGCTCGGTGATGGCCGTGGGCTTCGTCATATACGCCATGCGGGTATGGCGGCACATCCACGCCTCGGCCGGGGACCTGTTCGACGCCTTCGGGGTGTTCTTCCGTGCCATATGGATCGAGCTTCTGCCCTCGCTGCTGGTGGGGCTGTGGAGCATGGTGTACGTCCTGCCGGCGACGCTGCTGGCGGTGATGACGGAAAACCCCTGGTGGCTCATATGGATGCTGCCGCTGATGGCGCCCACGGTCATGGCCTCCTACGCCTACCGCCAGGCGGTATACCTCATGCTGGACCGGCCGGATATGGGGTGCCTGCAGTGCGTGGATGCCTGCGCGGTCAATCTGATGCGGCCTGCCATGTACG
>CANRMG010000145.1 GCA_947631675.1 uncultured Oscillospiraceae bacterium | reverse complement strand
GAAGATGCAGATCATGGCCCCGGTCATCCGGGGAAAGAAGGGAGAGCACCGGAAGATCTTTGAGGACGCCCAGCGCTCCGGCTATGTCCGGGCCCGGGTGGACGGGGAGGTCTATGACCTGACCGAGGACATCCCCCTGGACAAGAACAAAAAGCACAACATCGACATCGTAGTGGACCGTCTCGTCATGCGGTCTGATATACTGCGCCGGCTCACCGACTCTGCCGAGACGGCCATGGGCCTGTCCGGCGGCGTGGTCCATGTGGACCTGACGGGGCAGGACAGGGAGCTCACTTTCTCCCAGAACTACGCCTGCGAGGACTGCGGCGTGTCCATCGAGGAGATGACGCCCCGCATGTTCTCCTTCAACGCCCCCTATGGGGCGTGCCCGGCCTGCTCAGGCCTCGGCACCATGCTGCGGGTGGACCCGGCCCTCATCATGCCGAACCCCAATCTGTCCCTAATGGACGGGGGCGTCATGGCCTACGGCTGGTCCAACGTCCGGGGCGACTCCATCTGCCGGATGTACTATGAGGCCCTGGGCCGGAAGTACCACTTCGACCTGCACGACCCCATCAAGACCCTGCCGGAGGCGGCCATCAACGCCATCCTCTACGGCACCAACGGGGAACCCCTGGAGCTTCGGTATGAGCGTGGCAGCGGCTACGGCACCCTCACCAAGGATTTTGAGGGCATCGTAAACAATCTGGAGCGGCGCTACCGGGAGACCCAGTCCGCCTCCGCGAGGGCGGAGCTGGAGGACTGCATGGGCGAGTACGAGTGCCCGGAGTGTCACGGCGACCGGCTGCGGCCGGAGGTGCTGGCTGTGACGGTGGGCGGTCTCTCCATCGCCCAGTTCAGCCGCATGCCTGTGACCCAGGAGCTGGCTTTTCTGGAGAATTTGCAGCTCACGCCCAAGGAAAAACTCATCGCCGACCGCATCCTGAAGGAGATACGCCAGCGGCTCAGCTTTCTCGTGAGCGTGGGGCTGGGCTACCTGACCCTGTCCCGGGGCGCCGGTACTCTCTCCGGCGGCGAGAGCCAGCGCATCCGCCTGGCCACCCAGATCGGCTCCGCCCTCATGGGCGTGCTGTACGTGCTGGATGAGCCCAGCATTGGCCTGCACCAGCGGGACAACGCAAAGCTCCTCCGCACCCTCCGGCAGCTCACCGACGCGGGCAACACCCTGATCGTGGTGGAGCACGACGAGGACACCATACGGGCGGCGGACTGGGTGGTGGACATCGGCCCCGGCGCAGGCGTTCACGGCGGCCGGGTGGTATGCTCCGGCACGCCGGAGGATATTATGGCCTGTGAACACTCCATCACGGGACAGTATCTCAGCGGCAAAAAGCGCATCGACGTGCCCCTGTCCCGCCGGAAGGGGAACGGGCACGTGCTGTCCGTCCGGGGCGCGGCGGCCAACAACCTGAAGGACCTGGACGTGGATATACCCCTGGGCGCCTTCACCTGCGTGACTGGCGTGTCCGGCAGCGGCAAGTCGTCTCTGGTCAACGAGGTCATTGAGAAGAAGCTGGGAGCGGACCTGAACCGGCGGAAGGTGCGGCCCGGCAAGTGCCAGGCCATCGAGGGGCTGGAGTATCTGGACAAGGTCATCGACATCGACCAGAGCCCCATCGGCCGCACGCCCCGGTCCAATCCGGCCACTTACACGGGCCTTTTCAACGATATTCGGGACCTGTTCGCCTCTACCCAGGACGCAAAGCTCCGGGGCTATAAGTCCGGCCGGTTCTCCTTCAATGTGAAGGGCGGCCGCTGCGAGGCCTGCTCCGGCGACGGCCTCATCAAGATCGAGATGCTCTTCCTGCCGGACGTGTACGTGCCCTGCGAGGTGTGCCACGGCAACCGCTACAACCGGGAGACCTTGGAGGTGCGGTACAAGGGGAAGAACATCGCCGATGTCCTGGATATGACCGTGGAGGAGGCGCTGGGCTTCTTCCAGAACCAGGAGACTATACGCACGAAGCTGCAGACGCTATGGGACGTTGGCCTGGGCTATGTGAAGCTGGGCCAGTCCTCCACGACCCTGTCCGGCGGCGAGGCCCAGCGGGTGAAACTGGCCACGGAGCTTGCCCGCCGCAGCACGGGCAGCACCTTCTACATCCTGGATGAGCCCACTACCGGCCTTCATACAGCGGATGTGGCACGGCTGCTGGACATACTGCAGCGTCTCGCGGACGCGGGCAATACGGTGCTGGTCATCGAGCACAACCTGGACGTCATCAAGTGCGCGGACTACATCATCGACCTGGGCCCCGAGGGGGGCGACGAGGGGGGCACGCTGGTGTTCGCCGGGACGCCGGAGGAGTGCGCGGCCTGTGAAAAGAGCTATACGGGCCAATTTTTGAAAAAAGTCTTGCAGGGATAAGTTTATATGGATATAGTCAGTCTCATCTCAGATATGGGGGTAGGGAAGGTCCTTACCACTCTGCTCGTCTCCATGCTCCCGGTGGTGGAGCTGCGGGGCGCCATACCCGTTGGCGTGGGACTGGGGCTGCCTGTATGGCAGGCGGCCGTGATCAGCATGATCGGCAATCTTTTGCCTGTGCCGTTCATCATCGCCTTTGTGCGCACGCTGATGGACTGGCTGCGCCAGCGCTCCGACCGGGCCAAGAAATTCGTGGCATGGCTGGAGAAAAAGGGCACCGGGAAAAGGGCAGACAGGGTCCGCCGGGCCAAATTCTGGGGGCTGTTCCTGTTTGTAGCCATCCCCCTGCCCGGCACCGGCGCCTGGACCGGCGCGCTGGTGGCGGTGCTCTTGAACATGCGTATGAAAAATTCCCTCCCGCCCATCATCCTGGGCGTGATGGTGGCCGGCCTGCTCGTATCCCTGGCTACAGCCGGGGTCATCCATCTGCTATGACCGGACAGGAAAAGGAATTGGAGATGCTGGCCGGACAGGTGGCCGCCGTCATCTATGAGAATGGCGAGAACGGTTACACCGTCCTGCGCATGGATGTGGACGACGGCTCCAAGGCCATCGTGGTGGGCTGTATCCCCATGGCCGCGCCGGGGGAGTACATGACCGCCTGGGGCAGCTGGACACGCCACGCCACCCACGGCGAGCAGTTCAAGGCGGAATTTGCCGAGCGGACCATGCCGGAGGGCTCCTCCGCCATCTTCGACTACCTGGCCAGCGGCACCGTGAAGGGCATCGGCCCCGCCACGGCGGCGCTGATTGTAGGTACCTTTGGGGACGATTCCCTGAACGTGCTGCGGGACAAGCCGGATAAACTTGCCGCCCTCCGGGGCATCAGCCTGAAAAAGGCCCAGGAGATGAGCGCCCAGTTCCGCCAGCAGACCAATATGCGCTCACTGATGGAGTATCTGGCCGCGGCGGGCATCGCGCCGGCCCTGGCCATACGGCTCTACCGCTATTATGGCGACGAGGCCATGGAGAGGGTGACAGAAAACCCCTACATCCTCACGGGCGTGCAGATCGGCGCCTCCTTCGCCGAGGCGGACGCGCTGGCGTCGGCCAACGGCATGGAGCCGGACGCGCCGGAGCGCATCGGCGCGGCGCTGCTTTTCGAGCTGCGCCACAATACGGACAACGGCCACTGCTTCCTGCCCCAGGACAAGCTCATCGCCGCCACGGCCCAGCTCATCGGCGTGGAAGCGGAGCAGGTGGGGGAGGGCCTGGACCTCCTTCTGGACGAGGGCGAAGTGGTCCTGGAGCCGGTATCCAACGTCACCGCCTGCTACCTGGCGCCCCTGTACGCCGCAGAAGTTTTCGTGGCCCACAGGCTCCGGGAGATGGCCGGACATACCTATGACACAAGGCATGTGCACGTGGAGCGCGTGGTGGAAAAGCTGGAGGCGGAGCAGGGCATACGCTTCGCGCCCCTGCAGCGAAAGACGCTGGACGCCGCCGCCGGCCGGCAGCTGGTGGTGATCACCGGCGGACCTGGCACGGGAAAGACCACCTCCGTCCGGGCGGTGCTGGCGCTCTTTGACGCCATGGGCCTGGAGACCATGCTGGCGGCCCCCACAGGTCAGGCGGCCAAGCGGCTGGCCTACCTGACGGATCGGGACGCCTCCACCATCCATCGGCTCCTGGAGGCAAGCTTCTCCCCGGAGACGGACAGCACGGAGTTTAGAAAGGACGCGGACGAGCCCCTCAACTGCGACGCGCTCATCCTGGACGAGTGCTCCATGGTGGACGTGTCGCTGATGCAGGCGGTGCTGGCGGCGCTGAAGCCCGACTGCCGGCTGGTGCTGGTGGGCGACGCGGACCAGCTG
>CANRMG010000144.1 GCA_947631675.1 uncultured Oscillospiraceae bacterium | reverse complement strand
GGATATACCGTCACCGAGCGCGAGGCCGGCCAGGACGGCTATGAGACCACGGTCACCAACGGCACGGGCGTGATAGGTACGGATGTTCCGCCGGAGGCTGTGTTCAACAACTCCAGGGGCACCGAGACGCCCCCGCCTCCTCCGCCTCCCCCCTTCGGTACACCTACGCCTACCCCCGACGGTACGCCATCGCCTACGCCCAGCACGTCCCCCGAACCCAGCACGTCCCCTGAGCCCAGCAGCTCCCCCGGTCCTACCCCCGTGGGCACGCCCGGTCCCACTCCCAGCTATCCGACGCCCACCCCCAGCGGCGGGCCCCATAAGGTGGAGACCGATCCCGGCGACGGCCGGACCGTGACCGTGGGCCAAATCATCACCTACCAGATCTACTGGGAGAACAAGCGGGGCATCCCGGCCTCGGTCACCATCCGTGACCCGCTGGACGTCGGCGTGGACTTCTTCAGCGCCGACACAGGCGGCGTGTACGACCAGGCGAATCATACGGTCTGGTGGTACTTGGGCGAGCAGCCGGCGGGCGCGAGAGGCTATGTGACCTTGCGGGTCACGGTAAACAACAACGCGCTGATGTTCGGCATCGTGAAGAACCAGGCGTTCGTGAATGACGAGCCCACAGAGGTGCCGCGGAACCCGCTACCCAACAGCCCCAAGACGGGCGATGAGAATCATCCCGGCCTGTGGCTGGCGATGATGGCGGCAGCCATGACGGGCGCCGGCCTTGCCGGCACCGCGGCCCGCCGGCGCAGAAAGCGCAGCAAACACTAAACGAGAGACACCGGATGGTCAAACGACCATCCGGTGTCTTTATGCTGCGCAAAAGGAGCGGCCGGTGCCGCGGCACAGATCGAATCCCATCGCTCCTCCGGCTTTCGCGGGAGCAAAAAAGAATATTGTTCCCCGCCGGAAAGTGCGCTATAATGGCTCTGTCATAAAGGAGGCGAGGACGTATGGACAACGCAAAGCTCCGCTCTGCTATCTCTGCCTTTGTCAGGCATAAAGAGGCAAACGCCGCCTATTACGACGACAACTGGGCAGAGCGCAGGGAGCGCAGGACCTATTATCAGTCCTTTACCAGAGACAGGCTCCTGTCCATGACCGAGGACGAGTTTCTGGAATATATCAGCAAGCTCTGGTCTATGCTCATCTGGGGCAACAAAAAGTATGTCGCGGATAAGCTGATCGCCGACAACGGGTTCGCCTCTCTGAAAAAGCAGCTGGCAGAGCTGCTGTACGGGACGGGGCCCGTCGAAAAGCGCTGGGACCTGTTTCTCAAGTCCGTCAAGGGCCTGGGACCTGCCACCATCAGCGAGCTGCTGTCCTACTCCGACCCGCAGGAATATGTGATCTTCAACAAGACGACGATCCTGTGCTTCGGGTATCTGGGCGTCCCCGGTATGCCCAAATACAACTACCAGTACACCGGCAAGATGTATTCCCAGGTCTGCGCCGCCGCCAAACAGATCGCCGCGGAGCTGAAGGCCGCCGGCCTGGCGGACTATGACCTTCTGGCGGTAGATTACTTCCTGTGGGACGAGGTGCTTCCCCTGGCGGAGAAGAACGCCGCCGACGCCCCGGCTGCACCGCCGGCCGCCCCCGCCACGGCCAGCGACTCAAAATCCCTCCACGAGGAGATCAAGGAAAAGCTGGTGGCCATCGGCGAGCTTTTGGGCTTCGACAGCCGCTCCGAGGTCAAGATCACCACCGGCGCCGTCGTGGACGCCGTGTGGGAGGCCAAAATAGGCAACATGGGAAAGGCCATCTACGTCTTTGAGGTCCAGTCCAAGGGCTCCATAGACAGTCTGATCCTGAACCTCAAAAAGGCCCAGAGCAACGCGGCTGTCCAGGCCGTCGTGGCCGTGGCGGACGAGGAACAGCTGGCGAAGATCATCCGGGAGAGCGCCGGCGTCATAGACGAAAAATCCCTGCGGACCTGGGACTCGGAGGACGTTCTCGCCGTGTATGACGCCCTTGCCCGGGCCCATGAATCGATCAACAAACTGGCCCTGGTGCCGGAGAGTTTTTAAAACAAAGGAGTACTTATCATGATGAAAGACTTTGGTGTAAAGCCCTGGCTCTATCCCATGCCCACCTACATGATCGCCACCTACAACGAGGACGGCACCGTGGACGCCATGATGATGGCCTGGGGCGGCATATGCGCCGAGGACATGGTGGCCCTGAACCTGGAGGCCGACCACAAGACCGTGGCCAACCTCCGCGCCCGGGGCGCCTTCACCCTGTCCGTGCCCGGCACGGACACGATAGAGGCCAGCGACTACATGGGCATCGCCTCCGCCAACGACACCCCGGACAAGTTCGAGCGCACGGGCCTTCACGCCGTGAAGAGCACCCGGGTGGATGCCCCCGTCATTCAGGAATACCCCCTGACCCTGGAGTGCACCGTGGAGAAGTTCGAGGACGAGCCCTACGGCCTGCGGGTGCTGGGCCGCATCCAGAACGTGATGGCGGACGAGAAGGTGCTGGACGAGCTGGGCCGCGTGGACGCGGGCAAGCTGAACGCCTTCTGCTTCGACCAGATGCGCAACGGCTACTACGCCGCCGACCGGAAGGTGGGCCAGGCCTGGAACTCCGGTGCGGGGCTCATCAAGAAGTAAGCCGCCATGAACGACATCCTCGCCGCCCTGCACGCCCGCAAGTCCGTGCGCGCCTATCTTGACGAGCCCATCTCCCCCGCCGAAAAAGAGGCCATCCTCCTGGCGGCCTGCGCCGCACCCACCGCGGGGAATCAACAGCTGTACACCATCGTGGACGTGACCGACCAGGCGCTGAAGGACGCCCTGGCCGAGAGCTGCGATCACCAGCCCTTCATCGCCAAAGCGCCCATGGTGCTGGTGTTCTGCGCCGACTGCCAGAAGTGGTACGACGCCTATATCGAGGCGGGGCTCACGCCCCGCAGACCTGGCGCGGGGGACATCATGCTGGCGGTGGTCGACGCGTCCATCGCCGCCCAGAACGCCGTCACGGCGGCGGAGAGTCTGGGCATCGGCTCCTGCTATATCGGGGACATCCTGGAACAGTGTGAGGCCCACCGCCGGCTCCTGGCCTTGCCGGAGTACGTGGTCCCCTGTGCCATGCTGGTGCTGGGCCGGCCCACCCAGCAGCAGAAGGAGCGGGAAAAACCCGCCCGCTGCGCCTTAAAGCATATCGTCCATGAGAACGCCTACCGCCACATGGACGGCGCCGAGCTGCGGGAGATGTTCGCGCCCCGTGCCGCCGGCGGCTATGACGCCTGGATGGCCGCCTTCTGGAAGCGGAAATATGAATCCGACTTCTCCCGGGAGATGACCCGCTCCGTGGCGGAATACCTGAAAGCGTTTGACAACAGCCCCAGCGAGGTGCATAATTGAATAACACCAAATCAAAGGAGGCCATCTCATGGAGAAGGTATACGAATTTCTGAAAGCTGCCGGGACCTACTACCTGGCCACGGTGGACGGGGACCAGCCCCGGGTGCGCCCCTTCGGCACCGTCCACATCTTCGAGGGAAAGCTCTACATCCAGACCGGGAAGAGCAAGGACGTGGCCCATCAGCTGGCCGCCAACCCCAAGGCGGAGATATGCGCCTTCAAGGACGGCACATGGCTGCGGGTGGCCGGCAGGCTCATAGAGGACGACCGGGCGGAGGCCCGCAAGAGCATGCTGGACGCCTACCCCGACCTGCGGGCCATGTACGACGAGAATGACGGCAACACCGAGGTGCTCTATTTCCAGGACGCCACCGCCACCTTCAGCTCCTTCACCGCTCCCTCCGAGACGGTAAAGTTCTGAATATATCCCCTCATATCGCCCGGGTCCCGCCCGGGCGGTTTTTTGCTGTCCGGCGGCTTGCTGTCCATTTTATCGCCCAGCCGGTATTTTATAATGCAGGCAAAAGAACGATAAAAGGAGGACAGGATATGAAGTTCAAGATCGTTTCTCCGCTGAGCCGGAGACAAATACCGTCCCCCTGCCGAAGCAGGGTCTGGGCCGCTGCGACTGCCCCCGCAAGAGCCTGGTGCAGGTGTACTTCCCCGCCCGGAGCATGACCCCCAGCTACTACAACGACGCCTTTGATTTGCACGAGGGCGACGTCGTATTCGTGGAGGGCAAGCTGGAGGGTCTTCCGGGACATGTGACCGCCGTAAGCTACAATTTCAAAATCAAGCTCTCGGACTACAAGCGTGTCATAGGCCGCGCTGACACGGACGTCCACGGTACGTTCCATGCCGCCGGCAGCCACCTGGTCACCTTCGACCCGGACACGCTGCCCTACGCCAAGG
>CANRMG010000143.1 GCA_947631675.1 uncultured Oscillospiraceae bacterium | reverse complement strand
TTGGCCGCCCGCATCGAGAAAAAGGCGGTGCGCACGCCCGCTATATTCGACCTCATCCAAAAGACCGGCGGTATCCCCGAACGGGATATGTTCAACACCTTCAATATGGGCGTGGGCATGACCGTGACCGTGGCCGCCTCTGACGCCGACAGCGCCGTGGAGGTCCTTAAGGCCAACGGGGAGGACGCCTACGTGCTGGGGACCATCGTCTCCGGCGGAGAGAGGGTGCAGCTGGTATGACGAAAACGCGCATCGCCGTATTCGTCTCCGGCGGCGGCACCAATCTGCAGGCGCTTTTGGACGCCCAGGCGGCGGGAAAGCTCCATTCCGGCCAGATCGTGCTGGTGGTGTCCAGCCAGCCGGAGGCCTATGCCCTGACCCGGGCGGAAAAGGCCGGGGTCCCGGCGGTGGTCTGCTCCCGGAAGGAGCTGGGCAGCCAGGAGGCCTTTGAGGCCGCCATTTTGAAGGCGTTGGAGGAGCACGGCGCGGAGATGATCGTGCTTGCAGGGTTCATGAGCATCCTCTCCAAGGATTTCACCGACCGGTTCCCGGAACGCATTTTGAACGTCCATCCGGCGCTGATACCCTCCTTCTGCGGCAAGGGATACTATGGCCTGAAGGTCCATGAGGAGGCCCTGAAGCGGGGCGTGAAGGTCACCGGCGCCACGGTGCATTTTGTCAACGAGATACCCGACGGGGGGCGGATCATCGCCCAGAAGCCCGTCATGGTCCAGGACGGCGACACGCCGGAGATATTGCAGCGGCGGGTCATGGAACAGGCGGAGTGGATCATCCTGCCCCAGGCGGCGGAGATGGTCGCCGCGGAGATAGCAGAAAGGAAAGAGCATGACTGATCTGAAAAGCTACCTGAGCGAACGGACCTACCCTGGCCGGGGCATCGCCCTGGGCCGCAGCGCCGACGGAAAGAAGGCCGTCATCGTCTATTTCATCATGGGGCGCAGCGTCAACAGCCGCAACCGGGTGTTCGTGGAGACGGATGACGGCATCCGCACCCAGGCCCACGACCCGGCCAAGATGTCGGACCCCAGCCTCATCATCTACCACCCCGTGCGGGTCTATGAGGGCGCGACCATCGTCACCAACGGCGACCAGACCGACACCATCCGGGACGCCCTGCTGGCGGGGCAGACCTTCGCCGACGCCCTGCGCACCCGGGAATTTGAGCCGGACGGGCCCAACTGGACGCCCCGCATCTCCGGACTGGTGGCTCCTGACGGCAGCTATAAGCTCTCCATCCTCAAAAGCCTGGACGGGGACCCGGCCTGCTGCTGCCGGTACTTCTACGAGTACGATAAGCCTCAGGCAGGCATGGCCCACACCATCCACACCGACGCCGCCGACGGGGAGCCGCTGCCCTCCTATGTGGGGGAGCCCGCTTCTGTGGCCATAGACGCCGCCGACGCCGCGGCCCTGGCCCAGCAGGTATGGGAGGGGCTCAACGAGGACAATAAGGTCTCTCTGTACGTGTCCTATATCGACCTTGCTACCGGTGGGCGGGACACGGTCATCATCAACAAACACAACGACTGAGAAGGAGACGGACCATGAATTCTCTGGAACTGAAATACGGCTGCAACCCCAACCAGAAGCCCTCCAGCATCTTCATGGCGGATGGCCGGGAGCTGCCTATCCAGGTGCTGAACGGCAAGCCCGGCTACATCAACTTTATGGACGCCTTCAATTCCTGGCAGCTGGTGAAGGAGCTGAAGGAGGCCACGGGCCTGCCCGCCGCCGCCAGCTTCAAGCATGTGTCTCCGGCGGGCGCCGCCGTGGGAAAGCCCCTCTCCGAGACGGATAAGAAGATATACTTTGTGGACCCAGCGGCGGAACTGAGCCCCATCGCCTGCGCCTATATCCGGGCCCGGGGCGCGGACCGGCTGTGCTCCTACGGCGACTGGGCGGCCCTCAGCGAGGTGTGCGACGAGGCCACGGCGAAGTACCTCAAGGACGAGGTCTCCGACGGTGTCATCGCCCCGGGCTACACCGACGAGGCCCTGGCCATCCTCAAGACGAAGAAAAAGAGCAATTATAACGTGGTGCAGATCGACCCGGATTACGTGCCCGCTCCCGTGGAGCGCAAGGACGTGTACGGCATCACCTTCCAGCAGGGGCGGAACGATTACAAGGTCACGGCGGACGCCTTCGCCAACATCGTGACGAAGAATAAGGAGCTGCCTCCCGAGGCGGTCATCGACATGACCGTGGCCCTCATTACCCTGAAATACACCCAGTCCAACTCCGTCTGCTATGTGAAGGACGGACAGGCCATCGGCGTGGGCGCCGGCCAGCAGAGCCGCATCCACTGCACGCGCCTGGCCGGCAATAAGGCGGACAACTGGTATCTCCGGCAGCATGAGAAGGTCTTGGACCTGCCCTTTAAGGCCGACATCCGCCGCCCTGATCGGGACAACGCCATCGACGTATATATCTCCGACGAGTACGAGGATGTGCTGGCCGACGGGTCCTGGCAGAACGTATTCACCCGCCGCCCGGAGCCCCTGACCGCGGAGGAGAAGAAGGCGTGGATCGCCACCCAGTCCGGCGTCACCGTGGGCAGCGACGCGTTCTTCCCCTTCGGGGACAACGTGGAGCGTGCCCGTAAGTCCGGCGTGGCCTATATCGCCGAGCCCGGCGGCTCCATTCGGGACGACAGCGTCATCGAGACGGCGGACAAGTACGGCATCGTCATGGCCTTCACGGGCATGCGGCTGTTCCACCACTGATAGAGAACATGTTCGGCGCTGACAGGAAAAGACGCCGCCGGCTGGAGGCGGCCTTCGGGAAAAAGCCGGACGTGTACTTTACCGACGGGGATATGTCCCGCATTCGGGCCTGGTCGGACTACCGCCGGGAGCGGGAGGACGGCTACAGCGTGGATGACGTCACCTGGCACGACTTGGATATGGACCGGGTGTTCAGGCGCATCGATCCGGGTCTGTCCACGCCAGGGGAGCAGGTGCTCTACGACACTCTGCGCCACCCTGCCCTGACCGGGGAGGAATATGGCCGGCGGGCCAGGCTCATCGCGTTCATGGAGGCAAACCCGGTAAAGCGGTTGGAGGTACAGGTCATTTTGGACGTTCTGGGCCGGACCCGGCGTTCGGACCTTTGCACAGCGTTCGCGCCGGAGGCCAGGGGCCGGGGCCGGTTTACCCTCTATGCGGCTATGTCGGTGGCGTTCGCGGTCAGCCTTGTGCTGGGAGCGCTGGGCGTCGTGCCGATCATGGCGGCGCTTTTGCTCATGTCTTTCAATGTGGCGATCCGGGAGTTCGCATTGCGGCGTGTGCGCCGGGAATTTGATACCCTCAACTACTCCGTGGCGGAGGTGTTCGCCCTGCGGCGGGTCCAAAAGCTGGGCATACCGGACCTGGACCGGGAGCTGTCGGGCGCCTATGAGGCGTTGAAAAAGCTGCGGTTCGTACTGCGCACCGGCGGCGTGTCCGGCATGGACACCGGCAACGCGGGGGACCTGCTGGCCTCGTTGTTTATGCTGGACCTCATCACCTATGAGTACCTGAGAAACAAGCTGTGGATCCACCAAAAGGATCTGATGGCCGTTATCGAGGGCCTGGGACGGCTGGATATGGCCATTGCGGCGGCCTCCTGGCGGGCGAGCATGGACATGTACGCCGTGCCGGACGTCGCCTTTGACGGCTCAGCGGAGCTGCATATCCGTGGCATGGTCCACCCGCTGCTGGATACCGCTGTGCCCAACGATCTGGATCTGGGCGGGTCCATGCTGCTCACCGGCTCCAACGCCTCCGGCAAGAGCACCTATCTGCGTACGGCGCTATTGAACGCCCTGCTGGCCCAGAGCCTGTGTACGGCAGCGGCGGAGAGCTACCGGGGCGGCGCGTTTTATCTTTATTCGTCTATGGCCCTGGAGGACGATCTGCTGGCGGGGGAGAGCTATTACGTCACGGAGATCAAGTCCATCCGCCGCATCTTGACGGCGGCGGAGCAGGAGAGACCTGTCCTGTGCGTGGTGGACGAGGTCCTGCGGGGCACCAACACCGCCGAGCGCATCGCGGCGTCCAGCGCCATCTTGGAGACGCTCTTTGACGCGGGGGTCCTGTGTCTGGCGGCCACCCACGATCTGGAGCTGTGCGCCCTGCTGGCGGGAAAGTGCCGGATGTGCCACTTTGCGGAGACGGTGGGCGAGGGCTCGATGGATTTCGACTACCGGCTCCGGGAGGGACCGGCCCGGTCCCGGAACGCCATCCGGCTTTTGGGGATAATGGGCTTTGACGCCGCGCTCGTGGCCAAGGCGGAGCGCCGGGCGAAGCGATA
>CANRMG010000142.1 GCA_947631675.1 uncultured Oscillospiraceae bacterium | reverse complement strand
GAGATCCCCAACGGGGCCTGCCTGCAGCTGGGCATCGGCGGCATGCCCAACGCCGTGGGCGCCATGATCGCCCAGTCGGACCTGAAAGACCTGGGGGTACATACCGAGATGTACGTGGACGGCTTTGTGGACATTGCCATGGCCGGGAAGATCAACGGCAAGAACAAGAACCTGGACTACGGCCGGCAGGTGTTCGCCTTCGCGGCGGGCTCCAAGAAGCTGTATGATTATGTAAACCGCAACCCGGACGTGATGGGCGCGCCGGTGGACTACACCAACGACGTGCAGGTCATTGCCCAGCTGGACAAGTTCATCTCCATCAACAACGCCGTGGACCTGGACCTGTTCGGCCAGGTGAACGCCGAGTCCGCCGGTATCAAGCACATCTCCGGCACCGGCGGCCAGCTGGACTTCGTCATGGGCGCGTATCTCTCCAAGGGCGGCAAGAGCTTCATCTGCCTCTCCTCCACCATGAAGGCCAAGGACGGCACCCTCAAGAGCCGCATCGTGCCCACCCTTACCCCGGGCAGCATCGCCACGGATCCCCGTTCCTGCGTGCAGTACATCGTCACCGAGTACGGCATGGTGAACCTGAAGAGCCTGTCCACCTGGGAGCGGGCCGAGGCGCTCATCTCCATCGCCCACCCCGATTTCCGGGAGAGCCTGATCGCCGAGGCCGAGAAGATGCACATCTGGAGACGGAGCAATAAGTAAAACATAAGGCAAAAACCAAGACCGCCCCATCGGGCGGTCTTTTGTTATGCGCTCATATAATCTCCCGCCGAGCGGACGGTGTTCACCAGATATTTTATGACCTCCACGGGGTATTGGCCGGCGGCGGTCTCGCCGGTGACCATCACCGAGGCAGCGCCGTCCAGCACCGCGTTGAAGATGTCGCTGACCTCCGCCCGGGTGGGGACGGGACTATGCTCCATGCTGGCCAGCATCTGTGTCACCACCATGAAGGGCTTGCCCGCTGCCCGGCATTGGGCGGCGATGCGCTTTTGCAGGGCGGGCAGGTCCCACAGGGGGACAGCGTTGCCCAGGTCCCCCCGGGCGATGACGATCTCGTCCGCGGCGGGGATGAGCTCTGCCAGCCTTTCCACGCCGGCCAGGTTCTCGATTTTGGCGAACAGTCGTACATGGCTGCAGCCGGCCTCATCCAGTGCCGCCCGCACCGCCTCCAGGTCCGCTCGGTCCCGGACGAAGGGCTGCATGACCCCGGTGACGCCATAAGCCGCTGCGTCCCGGAGGTTTTCCCTGTCCGCCTCCGTAAGCGCCGGCAGGCGCACGTCCAGCCCCGGCAGGGCCAGGCTCTTCCGGCTTTGGAGCGCCCCGCCCCGCAGGACCTTTGCCTGCCCGCCGCCGGATACCTCCAGCAGCAGCTTCCCGTCGTCCAGGAGCATCTGCTGCCCGGCCGCCAACAGGGGCAGGACGGGGGAGGGCAGGGGGATGTCGTCAAGGTTCACGATGGCGCCCTCTTCCAGCGCAATGGGCGCGGCCAGGGCGCCCACCCGCAGCTCCGGCCCCTGCATGTCGATGAGCAGCCTGGGCGTCGCGCCCGCCCGCTTCGCGGCGGCGTGAAAGGCGTCCAGCGAGAGTGCGGAGGCCCGGAGGGTGGTATGGGAAAGGTTGAGGCGCATGCCGGTCATGCCGGCGCGGAACATGGCCTCCAATGTGTCCTCCGACCCGCATGCGGGGCCCAGGGTGCCGTATATCTCCAAGGAAGACGCCTCCTTTTTTCTGCTGTCAAAAACATATCATATCCTCTGCCGCGGCGCAAGAGTTTCCAGTTATCGCCTATTGACATCCCCGGCGGATTTTGGTATATTTGTCAAGGTCTATAAGAAAAAGTTTTGCCAAACATTAAAAACACTCACATATTGGAGCGCATAGAATGGATCATCAAGGGGAGTACCGGAAGAAACTGACGAGCGCCGACGGCGTGGCGGCTATGTTTGAGAGCGGCTGGAGCTGCGTCACGGACGCGGCGGCGGCCATCCCGCCGGCCATCCTGGAGGCGTTGGGCCGCCGGGCCGAGGCGGGGGACGTGAAGGACCTCACGTTCCACGGTCTTTTGGACCTCATGCCCAACGCCATGTTTGCCTACCCGGGCATCTTCACCCCCGTGTCCTGGTTCTCCGGGAAGATCGCCAAAGCGGCGGCCAACCGGGGCGAGGCGGACATCATGCCCTGCTACTACCGGGATATGCCGGGGCTGTACCGGGACTACATACATGTGGACGCCTTTTTGATCGTGGTGTCCCCCATGGACGCGGACGGCTTTTTCAGCGCCGGCGTCACCGGGTCCTATACGGCGGCGCTGTTTGAAAAGGCGGAGCACATCTTCCTGGAGGTCAACCCCAAAATGCCCCGGTCGCTGACGGCCCCCCGGATACATATCTCCCAGGTGACGGCGCTATGTGAATCGAACGCGCCGCTGCCCATCCTGCCCCCGGCGCAGCTGGACGACGTGAGCCGGACCATCGGCGGGTACATCGCCGAGGAGGTGCCCAGCGGCGCGACGCTGCAGCTGGGCATCGGCGCAGTGCCCGAGGCGGTGGGCCTGGCGCTTAAAGGTAAGCACGACCTGGGCATCCACACGGAGCTTCTGCCCGACAGCATGATCGAGCTCATCGAGTGCGGCGCGGTGACCAACATGAAAAAGCCCATCCACACGGGAAAGACCGTGGCCACCTTCACCTTCGGCTCGGAGCGGCTTTATAAATTCATCGACAACAACCCGGACGTGGAGATATTGCCGGTGGACTACGTGAACGACCCCGCGGTCATCGCGAAGCACCCCAATTTCATATCCGTGAACGGGGGCCTGGAGGTGGACTTCTTCGGCCAGGTCTGCGCCGAGAGCATCGGCGCGGTGCATGTCTCCGGCACCGGCGGCCAGACGGACTATGTGCGGGGGGCCATCCAGTCCCCGGGAGGCAAGAGCTTCATCGCCTTCCCCTCCACCGCCGCGGGGGGCACCGTGAGCCGCATCCGGCCCACCCTGAACCCCGGCGCCCGCGTCAGCACCAGCAAGAACGATGTGGACTATATCGCTACGGAATACGGCCTGGCCAAGCTCCGGGGCAAGACCGTGTCCCAGCGGACAAAGGCCCTGATCGCCATCGCTCACCCCAAGTTCCGGGAGGAGCTGACCGCCCAGGCCAAGGCCATGCACATCCTGATATGAGGAGGCGCCCATGACGAATACTCTTCCCGCCTGGATGACCGCCCACCGGCTCACGGCCATCGTGGGCCACATGGGCGGCGGCAAGACGGAGCTGGCGGTGAATATGGCGGTGGCCCTGGCGAAAGCGGGGGAGAAGACCGCCATTGCGGACCTGGACGTGGTGAACCCCTACTTCCGCTCCCGGGAGCAGCGGGAGATGTTCAAATCTCTCGGCATCCGGTTCGTGGCCTCCGGCCAGAGCCTCGTCGACGCGGATGTGCCCTCTCTGCCGGCGGAACTCAATACCCTCCTGCAGGACGGGAGCCTTCGCAGCATCCTGGACATCGGCGGGGACTCGGGAGCCCGGGTCCTGGCTCGCTACCGGCACCAGATCGCGTCCCAGGATTACGCCGTCTGGTTCGTCCTGAACGCCCGGCGGCCCCAGACCGCCACATTGGAAAAGGCTATCTTTTCCCTGCGGAAGATAGAGGAGGAGATGGGACTTCCCGTGACGGGCATCGTCAACAATACCCACCTCTGCGCCGAGACCACGGCCAAGGACGTGCTTCTGGGCGCGGGCCTGGCGGACGAGGTGGCCTACGTAACGAACATCCCGGTAATATGCCATACGGCGCCCCGCCCCCTGGCGGATACGCTGCCGGAACTGGCGGAGCCGGTGTTCCCCATAGACATCTACATGAAAAAGCCCTGGGAGCGCTGATGAGCGCCCGCAGCGAGGGGAGGTGACAACCTATGACCGTGTTTTTACATTTTGACAGCGACCGCTGCAAGGGCTGTGAGCTGTGCGTGTCGGTGTGCCCCAAGCACATCCTGGCGCTGGACATGGCCGCCGTCAACGTAAAGGGCTACCACCCGGCGGCGGTGACAGACCCGTCGGCGTGCATCGCCTGCGCCAGCTGCGCGAAGATATGTCCTGATTCGGTCATCAGCATTGAGAAGGAATAACGGTAAAAAAGGAGATGAGTACCGTGGCAAAAGAACTGTGGAAGGGCAACGAGGCCGTGGCGGAGGCCGCCATTCGGGCGGGCTGTAAGTGCTTCTTCGGTTACCCTATCACACCTCAGAACGAGATACCTGAATATATGTCCGCCCATATGCCTGAGGCGGGCGGCGTGTTCATCCAGTCGGAGTCGGAGCTGGCGGCCATCAACATGGTCTACGGCGCGGCGGCCTCCGG
>CANRMG010000141.1 GCA_947631675.1 uncultured Oscillospiraceae bacterium | reverse complement strand
GCTGACATACCACAGGTAGCCGGCGCCCACAGTGAGGAACTCATCAGAGTCCTTGACCTGCTCCACCTGGTCGCCGTTCACGAGGACGGTGTCCAGAGCGCCGGTCTGGTAGCTCATGAGGGCCTGCTGGGAGTCCTGCACGACCTGATAGCTCACGCCGGAGATCTGGATCTTGTCGGCGTCATAGTAGTCGGGGTTCTTGGTCATGTGGAAGGCGGTGGCGGCGGGCTCGTAGGTATCCAGCACGAACGCGCCGTTGCTGAGCACGGTCTCAGGGCTGGTGGCGAAGGTGTCGCCCACGGACTCAAAGAACGCCTGGTTCACAGGATAGAGGGTCTTGTCGTCCACGGCGGTGACGCCCAGCTCGGACACGTCCTTCTCGCCGGCGATGATCTCGGCGGCGTTGACGACCTGGCCGATATCGCTCAGCATGTAGGAGTACTCAGAGGCGTTGGCGGGGTCCACAGCGCGCTGCCAGCCGAACACGAAGTCAGCGGCGGTGACAGGGTCGCCGTTGCTCCACACCGCGTCGTCACGCAGGTGGAAGACGTACTTGGTGCCGTCGTCCTCGATATCCCAGCTCTCGGCGATGGCGGGGATAGCGCCGCCCTCGGCGTCCATCTGGGTCAGGCCGTCGGTGTAGCCGGCGATGACCTCGAAGGAGGTGCCGTCGGTAGCGATCTGGGGATCCAGGGACTCCACGGGAGTCTCGATCATCACGTTCAGATCGGTCGCCTCGGCGGCCATGGCCGGGATGCCCATGGACAGGGCCATCGCCAGAGCCATAACAAGCGCGATAAACTTCTTCATTGTCTTTCCTCCAATTGAAGTATACAGCGGTTTTTTATCCGCTAATTATACAATATTTTAATTCGTTACATCAATGATTGTCAATGTCACTTTATCACAAAAGGGTAAAACCACTGCCCCTGAAATTTCTTGACAATCTCCAAAGCATCACCATTTGGACGCAAAAGCGCCCCGGAAACCGCGTTTCCGGGGCGCTTCGCCATATTTCGTTCAGAGACTGGCCGCCAGGGCCCTCGCCTCGGCCTCCGCCTTCGCCACCAGGGGCTCCGGGTCCGCGCCCGTATCCAGCCCCTCGGCGGCCACGCATATGTACTGGCCAAAGCCGAAGAATTCCTTCATGGCCGACAGGTAGGCGCTGGCCTGGTCCATGGCCGTGCCCTCATAGTACCCGCCCCGGGTGGTGAGCAGGATGAGCTTTTTCCCCCTGCACATCCCCTCCAGGCGCGTACCATTGGTGCGGAAGGTGATCCCCTCCACGCTGATGTTCTCGATGTAGACCTTCAAAAGCGCCGGGAAGCTCAGATCCCAGAAGGGCGCGGCAAACACCACCGCCTCCGCCCCGGCGAACTGGCGGGCGTAATCGAACCGGGGCCGGTCCAATGCCCCCTCCGCCAAAAGCCTGTCCCGCTCCCGGAGGAGCGCGCCATCCATGGGACGCATCCGTTCCTCGTCGGGCCTTACCACGCTGACAGAAAACCGCTCCAGATCCAGACCCTCGACGAAGGCCCGCGCCAGCCGCGCCGTACGGGACTGCTCCCGCCGTACACAGCAGTCCACCAACAGAACTTCTCTCATACGGTGACTCCTCCTTGCATTTGTATTTTTGTATTTGATATACCAATTATATCATTACTTACTGGCTATTTTCAACAAAAATAATAAGAAATTTTCAAAAAAATGCGACAAAAAGCCTTGAATTATGCCCGGATGGCCAGTATAATGTACCTGCCGACGGGCATTTCCATTCAATTTTGATGATTGCGAGGTATATATCCATGAAAAAACGGATCATCTCTCTCCTGCTGGCCGCGCTGATGGTAGCCGGCCTCATGGGCGCGACCGCCCTGGCCGCCGAGGAGCCCCTGACCGTGGCTCTGGTGGTGGCGGACAAGTTCGGCGACCGCTCCTTCTACGACTCCTCCAAGGCCGGCTGCGATAAGCTGGTGGCCGACAAGGGCGTGGAGCTGGTCACCATCGAGTGCAGCGGCGAGAACCACGCCACCCAGATGCGCAACGCCGCCGACGCGGCGGACGTGGTTGTCTGCGTGGGCTGGGAGTTCTACGACATCGAGACCATCGCGCCGGAGTATCCTGACGTGAAGTGGATCTGGATCGACAACGCCACCAGCGAGCCGGTGGAGAACGTGCTGAACATCACCTACGCCCAGAATGAGGGCTCCTTCCTGGCCGGCTACATCGCCGCGGCCATGAGCGAGAGCGGCGTCGTGGGCGCCGTGGGCGGCGAGGACGCCGACACCATCAACGACTTCATCGTGGGCTACGAGCAGGGCGCCCAGTACTGGGCCGACAGCAAGGACGCTGAGATCGAGGTCCTGCACAACTACGCCAACACCTACACCGACCCCGCCGTGGGCAAGGAGTGCGCCATCGCCCTGAACGACGAGGGCGCCGACGTGATCTTCCAGATCGCCTCCGCCACCGGCGACGGCGTATTCGAGGCCGCCAAGGAGAAGGGCTTCTACGCCATCGGCGTGGACTCCGACCAGAAGTACATCGACCCCGAGGTCATCATCTGCTCCATGAAGAAGGAAGTGGGCGACTCCATCTACGCCGCCGTCTCCGAGCTTCTGGACGGCGATGCCTCCCGCTGGGGCACCACCTGGGTGGCCGATATGTCCACCGGCTACATCGGCATCGGCTACGGCGAGGAGGACGCCCCCCAGCAGATCCCCGACGAGCTGAAGGAATCGGTGGCCGACATCGCCGAGGCGATCGTATCCGGCCAGATCGTGGTGGATACCACCCGGTAACGTCCCGGTCCCCAAGTCATAGGAGGGGCGCGTTTTCTGAACGCGCCCCTTTTGCAGATCACGAGAAACGAGGTGGTCCCATTTGGATGAGATCGCTGTGAGATTCGAGCACGTGTCCATGGCCTTCCCCGGGGTGCTGGCCAACGACGACGTGTCCCTGGACATCCGAAAGGGCGAGGTATTCGCCCTGGTGGGAGAAAACGGCGCCGGCAAGAGCACCCTCATGAACGTGCTGTATGGCATCAACGTGCCCACGGACGGGAAGGTATACATACGGGATAAGCAGGTGACGGACTTCGACCCCAAGACGGCCATATCCATGGGCGTGGGCATGGTCCACCAGCATTTCATGCTCGTCCCCTCCTTCACCGTGGCCCAGAACATCGTCCTGAGCCGGGAGCCCCGGCGGGGCCGCGTCTTTTTTGACAACGCCGCCGCGGAGAGAAAGACCCGGGACCTGGTGGAGGAGTTCGGCCTGGAGGTGGATCCCTCCGTCCCCGTGGAGGAACTGAGCGTGGGCCTGCAGCAGCGGGTGGAGATCCTGAAGACCCTCTACCGGGGCGCGGAAATACTCATTCTGGATGAGCCCACCGCCGTGCTCACCCCCCAGGAGACGGACGAGCTGTTCGCCGTCATCCGCCGGGTGGTCCGGGAGCGGGGCATGACCGTCATCATCATCACCCATAAGCTGTACGAGGTCATGGCCATCTCTGACCGGGTGGGCGTGATGCGCAAGGGCAAGCTGGTGGGCGTACGGAATACCGCGGACGTGGACGAGAAGATGCTGGCCTCCATGATGGTGGGCCGGCCCATGCTCTACGACCAGCTGGAAAAGACCGGCACCCCCGGCGACGAGCTCATCCAGGTCCGGGACCTTGTCGTCCGGGACAACCGGGGCCTGGTCGCTGTGAACGGGCTGAGCCTGGCGGTGCGGGCCGGGGAGGTCCTTGGCATCGCCGCCATCGAGGGCAACGGCCAGAGCGAGCTTCTGGAGGCCATCACAGGCATGCGAAAGCCCGAGTCCGGCACGGTCATCATCCGGGGCCAGGACGCCACAGGAAAGTCCCCTGGGGACATCCGGGCCATGGGCCTGGCCCATGTGCCGGAGGACCGGCTGGCCACCGGCGTCAGCCGGGACGGGACCGTCACCGACAACCTTCTCACCGGCAAGCAGCGCCAGCGGCAGTTCAACCGCTTCCGCTTCCACCAGTATACCCCCACCATCGAGCGCTACGCCAAAGAGCTCTATGAGAAGTTCGACATCCGGGGCGCGGGCACGGACGTGACCGTCGGCAGCATGTCCGGCGGCAATATGCAGAAGGTGGTCATCGCCCGGGAGTTCTCCTTCGACGCGCCGGTGCTCATCGTGGCCCAGCCCACCCGGGGGGTGGACGTGGGCGCCATCGAGTTCATCCACGGCCAGATCATCGACCGGCGCAACCACGGCTGCGCCATTCTTCTCTGCTCTGCGGACCTGGACGAGGTGTTCCGTCTCTCGGACCGGATCATCACCCTCTACGAGGGGAAGATCACCGGTGAATTCACCGGCCCCTTCTCCAAGGAGGAGATCGGCTACCGCATGACCGGCTCCCGC
>CANRMG010000140.1 GCA_947631675.1 uncultured Oscillospiraceae bacterium | reverse complement strand
CAGGCGGAGCGGGACCGGTGGGGCCGGCTCATGGAGGACTTCTTCGCCGAGAGCGAGCGCATCACCATGGGCGTGCACATCGTGGACGGCCGCCACGCCCCCACGGCGCTGGACATACAGATGAACGGCCTGTTCGTCCGGTGCGGCTGCCCCCGGGCGGTGGTGGCCAACAAGTGGGACAAGCTGAAAAAGTCCGAGATGGAGCCCAATCTGGCCCTGATCCGGGAGACGCTGAAGCTGGGGGAGGAGACGCCGCTGGTACCTTTCTCCGCGGAAAAGCGCACCGGACGGCTGGAGCTGCTGGGCGCCATTTCGGCGTGGGTGTGAGATATGGCGAACATATGGCGCAATCTGGATTGGACCCGGCTGACGGACATCCTGTTCACGGTGCTGCCGGCCCTTTTGTGCATCACGCTCCATGAGCTGAGCCACGGGGCTGTGGCCTATGCCCTGGGGGACGACACGGCGAAAAAGGCGGGGCGGCTGACCCTGAACCCCATCCGGCACATCGACCCCTGGGGGCTTCTGATGATGGTGCTGTTTCGCTTCGGCTGGGCCAAGCCCGTGCCGGTGAACATGTACAAGTTCAAAAAGCCCCGGCAGGGCATGGCCGTAACGGCCCTGGCCGGCCCGCTGGCGAACCTTCTCATCGCCGCCGTGTTCATCTTCCTGTACGGCGTCGCCTACCGCGCTCTCTACATACAGGGCGGGGCCCTGGCCCGGGGCGTGTTTCAGATGATCTCCACCACGGGGTATCTCTCTCTGGCCCTGGCGGTATTCAATCTGCTGCCCATATCGCCCCTGGATGGGTCTAAGATCCTGTTCGCCTTTTTGAGCGACAGCGCCTATGCCAAGCTGATGTGCTACGAGCGCTACGGCATGATACTGCTGATGCTCCTGGTGGTGACGGGCGCCACCTCCGGGGTGCTGTCCTCGGTGACGGGGTGGCTGTACGACAGGCTCTTTTTCCTGGCGCAATTTGGATTCGATCTGGTGAACTGACCTATGGAAAATCCCACCTTCCACCTGGAGGGCGTCATCAGGACACGGGAGGAGATGCAGGACTTTGAAGGTCCGCTGACCCTGATCCTGATGCTGCTGGCGAAAAACAAAATAGAGATACGGGACATCAAGATCGCCGACATCCTGGACCAGTACCTGGCCTGGCTCAATAAGATGCAGGAGATGGACCTGGAGGTGGCCAGCGAGTTCGTGCAGATGGCGTCCCACCTGGTGTACATCAAGACGAAGACGCTGCTGGCCGGCACGGAGGAGGTCTCCGAGCTGGAGCTTCTGATGACCAGCCTGGAACAGCTCAAGAGCCGGGATGCCTTTGCGGCGGTGAAGGAGAACGTGCCCGCCATGGAAACGCGGCTGAAGGAGGGTGCGCTCCTTTTTTCCACGCCTCCGGAGCCCATGGCGAAGTACGGTGAGTACGACTATCATCATTCGACCTGGGAGCTGCTGGAGGCCATGGCCGGGATGCTGCAAAAGGGCGTCCCCGCCAGGGAAGAGGAGCGGGCGGTGCCCATCCCGCAGCCCATCATCTACTCGGTGCAGGAGAAGAGCCGGGAGCTCATCGAGTATCTGCGCAAAAGGGAGAGTTCGTCCCTGAGCGCGCTGTATGCCATGGCGTCCAGCCGCTCGGAGGTGGTGGCCACGTTTCTGTCCCTGCTGACCATGTGTTCCATGGGCAGCGTCACCATCGCCCGGGAGGGGACGGACTACACCGTGCGCTTTACCGGCGGCGACACCGAGGCCATTTTGGAGAACATGGATTATGGATAAGATATATCTGAAAAGCGCCGTGGAGGCCATACTGTTCGCCTCCGGGGAGCCGGTGAGCGCCGAGCGAATGGCGCTGGTGCTGGACACGGACCCGGAGACCATATTGAACGTCGGCGCGGAGCTGGCGGAGGAATATGAGTCCGCCGGCCGGGGCATCCGGCTCGTGCGTCTCAACGACTCTCTGCAGCTGCACAGCGCCCCGGAGCACGCCGAGATCATCACCCGTGCCCTGGAGCAGCGCCGTCCGCCCAAGCTGTCCCCGGCATCGCTGGAGGTGCTGGCGGTGGTGGCCTACTTCCAGCCGGTGACCAGGGCCTACATCGAACAGATGCGGGGACTGGACAGCTCCTACACCGTGGGTGTGCTGGCGGAGCGGGGCATGATCGAGCCCTGCGGCCATCTGGAGACCGTGGGACGGCCCACACTCTATAAGACAACGGACCTCTTTCTGCGGACCATGGGCATATCCTCATTGGAGGAACTGCCGCCCCTGCCGGAGCTGGCGGGCAGCGACGCGGCCCGGCAGCTGCAGGAGAAGGTGGAGGCCCTTAAGGCGGCGGAGGACGATCAGCAGATCATGGCGGAGGTCATCTCCCCCAACGAAAAGGAGGGCGCATAGCCCTGACAGCGGCGATCATCGCGGCAGCCGCCGCGGCACTTATCCTGGCCCTGTGGCTCATGCCCGTGGGGCTGGAGGCAGCCTATGAAGAGGGCGTGTTCTCCCTCACGGCCCGGCCTGTCCCTGTAAAGCTTCTGCCCCGGGAGCGGGTGAAAAAGCTGGAGCAGAAGGGCGAACAGGAGGCGGAGCGTCTATGGCAGAGGCTCCCCAAGCCCATATTGCGCCTGCTGGCGGAAAACGGCTGGCGGGCGGCAAAGGGCCTGGCGCCCTACGTGTCCGTAGAGAAGCTTCGCATCCATATCACCGCCGGCGGCCCGGACCCATATTTGGCCGTGATGGCCTACGGCCGGGCGGGGGTCCTTATGGAGGCTCTGAACGCCCGGTTCAGGAACGCGGACCTGCATGTACAGGCGGACCTTGACGGCGGACACACCGTATACGAGGGCCGCGTCCGGCTCCAGGTCCGGACGGGGAACCTGGTCGGGGCGGCCGTCTCGTTTGGAACGGGCTTTTTGCGGCAATACTTCCTCTATAGGCGAAACGCCAGGAGGGAGTGAATGCAGCTATGGCAGAGCGCGCGGTGAACGAGCTTATGGAGGGGGCCATGGAGAAGATACGCTCCATGGTGGACTCCAATACGGTGGTGGGCACGCCCATCACCACCCACGACGGCGCCACCCTGATCCCCATATCCCGGCTGAGCTTTGGCTTCGCCTCCGGGGGCAGCGACAAGACCGGCTCCGCCGCCAAGCCCGGCATCTGGGGCGGGGGCGGCGCGGCGGTGAAGGTGGAACCCGTGGGATTTCTTTTGAACAAGGACGGGGGAGCCCGGATGCTCAGCATCCAGCCGCCGGCCTTTTCCCCGGCGGACCGGCTCATCGACATGGCCCCGGAGATCATGGATAAGATCGAGGGCTATATCGACAAGTACGGGAAAATGAATGGCTAAACCAGCCCTTTCCGGCAATAATAAGCACTGCTGAAAGGCGGTGCTTATTATGAAAAAACTTCTCGCGGCCCTGCTGGCCGCGTCCTTTCTGTTTCTCCTGCCCGTGAGGGCCCACGGGGCGGAAGAATCCGTCCCGGCGGTATCCGCCAAGGCCGCCGTGGTCATGGAGGCGGAGGATGGGGACGTGCTCTGGGAGAACGGCGCCGATGAGCCCATGCTCATCGCCAGCACCACGAAGATCATGACGGCGCTGGTGGTGCTGGAGCGGTGCGATCTGGACAGGGAGGTCGCCATAGACCCGGCTTGGACAGGCGTGGAGGGGTCCAGTATGTACCTGAAGCCCGGGCAGAGGCTGACGGTACGGGAACTCCTGTATGGCCTGATGCTGGCCTCCGGCAACGACGCGGCGGTGGCGCTGGCGTGCGTGACGGCGGGGTCCGTGGAGGCCTTCGCTGAACTTATGAATGAAAAGGCCCAGGCGCTTGGATGCGAGAACACCCACTTTTCCAACGCCAACGGCCTGGACGCCCCGGACCACTATGCCAGCGCCCGGGACCTGGCCCTTATCACCAGGGAGGCTCTCAGGCACGATGAGTTTCGCCGCATCGTGTCCACAAGGCATATGACCGTGGGGGAGAACACCTACACGAACCATAATAGGCTCCTGGACGAGTGCGAGGGTGTTTTCGGCGTAAAGACTGGCTACACCATGGCCGCGGGCCGGACCCTCGTCACCTCCTGCGAGCGGGAGGGGCTCACGCTCATATGCGTGACGCTCTCGGACCCGGACGACTGGGACGACCACAGAGCCCTCTATGACTGGGCCTACGGCCTCTACGGCCGGGACGACGTGCTGGCGGGTGTGACCTGGTCCGTGCCGGTGATCGGCGGCAGGTTGGAGTCGGTGGCAGTGGCGTCGGAGGGCGGTCTTTCCGTATTCCACCGGGATATTGACGAGATCACGGTCCGTTACCGGCTGCCCGCCTTCGTCTACGCAGACGTGCTGGCGGGCCAGAGCGCCGGCCAGGCGGTGGCCTATATCGACGGCAGAGAGGCCGGTAAGGCGGAGCTTGTCTACGTCCAGGATGTGTTTCAGGCCCCGGCGGCGGAGCCCACCTTCTGGCAGCGGGTCCGGGACTTTTTCGATAAAGTGGAGGAAAG
>CANRMG010000139.1 GCA_947631675.1 uncultured Oscillospiraceae bacterium | reverse complement strand
GGGCCGTCCGTTACGGGCACAGCCGTGCGGAAGGTCCGCCGGGCCCGGATGTAGGAGACGGCGAACACCGCCAGGCAGATGACCACGCCCGCCAGCCATATAACTGTCGTGGCGGGGAAGGGCGTGCCACGTCCGGGGAGGGCGGCGTTTTGGATTATGTCAACTACTTGCACTGCCTGTCCCGGCGGTGTGATGACGGCGGGGATGGGTCCCGGCCCGGCGGCTGTATGAGGGACCAGCCGCCGCACCAGGGTGAACAGGCTGAACCGGAAGGGCAGCCGCACTGGCACCGTCAGCCGCAGCACCGCCAGACCCCACAGGGCCATGAAGGCGCCCTGTGGCAGCCGGTCTTTTCCCAGCGCCCGGATGACGATGGCGGCCAGGATGACCGCCCCGCCGGCCAGGCTCATTTCCAGCAGGCTCATGGCTCACTCCTGCTGGTCTATCCAGGCCCGGAGCCGGTCGATCTGCTCTTTGGACAGGGTTTTCCCGCCCAGCAGGGAGGCGAACAGGGCCTCCGCCGAGCCGTCGAACAGCTTCGTCACCAGCTCACTTGCCTCCGCGGCCCGCACCTCGTCCTTGGATATGAGGGCGTGGCAGAGGAAATTGGGCTCCGAGCGGCGGATGGCCCCTTTGGCGATGCACTTTTTGACGACCGTGTAGGTGGTGTTCATGTTCCAGCCGATGGAATCCGCTAGGATGTTGCTTATCTCCTTGGCGGTGGTGTCGCCATTGCGCCACAGCACGTCCATCACCTTCAGCTCCGAGTCGAACAGCTTCATGTCGTGTACTTCCTTCCACACTATTGCAATAGTTTGTGCTTATACACTACCACAATAGTGTGGAGTTGTCAACACTATAGGAGTAGTTTGGGGCAGAAAAAATATCCGCGGCAAACGCCGCGGATATTTTTGGTGTTGTGGAAGTGGTCACACATCCCCCGTCAGTCCGTCGGACAGGCCCAGCAGGACGATGCCGACGATGGCCAGGGCGATCATGATGTAGTGCCTGCGGCTGAGCTTTTCTTTCAGGAAGATGCGGCTCCAGATCACGCTGGCCAGGCAGTAGCCGGAGATGATGGGCGCGGACATGGCCACGTGCTCAGAGTCGGCAAGGGCGTAGATATAGGCCAGCTGGCCCGCGGTCTCGAAGCAGGCACCGATGTACTTGGGCGCCTCCTGGCGGGCGGTGAACCTCTCGTGCTTGCAAAGGAGGATGATGAAGCACACCGCGCCCGCGGCCAGGAAGGTCAGCTCATAGGCCACGTTGGCGCTGTCCTCGTCCAGCGTCTCCAGCACCAGGCTGTCGGCGAAGGTGCCCGCCGCGTCCAGCACGCAGTAGAGGATGGGCAGCAGAATCGCGATGAAGCTCTTGGCATATTTATAGTTGGAGATGCTCTGGCGGGCGGCCCGGGCCGCTTCGTCCTCGTGCATATCCACGAAGCCGAGACCCACCACGCCCACGCATACCAGCGCCGTGGCGCCCAGCTGCAGGCCGGAGATGGAGCCCAGGCCCGCCGTGACGAGGGTGATGATGGCCACCAGCGCGCCGGAGCTGTTGCAGATGGGGGAGGAGACGGACAGCTCTATGTACCGCAGGCCCAGGTAGCCCAGGGCCATGGACAGGATGTAGAGCAGGCTCACGGGCAGGTAAAAGAGGATGGTGTGCATATCGATGTGCACGCCCTGGACGAACACCTCCACGGCGGCGTGGATGCCCATGACCACGCCCACCGCCACCACCATTTTCAGGTGGGAGGTCTTGTCCGCCTGGTCCCGGCAGCCGATCTTGGAGAACAGGTCGGAGCCGCTCCAGCACAAAAGTGCGATAACAGAAAGCCAAAACCAACTCATTTTTTATCCCTCTTAAGGTCCACGAGACCTCTTTCGTACAGTTTTTGCAGGCTCATCAGAATGCCGGTCTTGGCGTGATACCAGGTGAGCCCGCCCTGGAAGTAGACGGCGTAGGGCGGCCGGATGGGCCCGTCGGCGGAGAGCTCGATGGAGGATCCCTGGACGAAGGCCCCGGCGGCCATGATCACGTCGCTGTCGTAGCCCGGCATGGGCCAGGGTACGGGGGTGACGTGGCTGTCCACCGGCGCGGCGGCCTGGATGCCCCGGCAGAAGGCCTCCATCCCCTCGGCGGAGCCCAAGGTCACCGCCTGGATGATGTCATAGCGGGGCGACCCGGCGTCAGGCACGCAGGCAAAGCCCAGCTTTTCATAGATGTTGGCGGCGAAGATGGCGCCCTTCAGGGCTCCGGCCGTCACCGTGGGGGCCAGGAACAGCCCCTGATACATGCTGGGCAGCTGGCCCAGGTTCGCGCCCACTTCTTTGCCGAGACCGGGAGCGGTGAGCCGCCGGGCGCACGCCTCCACGCATGCCGTGGTGCCGCATATATAGCCCCCCGCGGCGGCCAGGCCCCCGCCGGGGTTCTTGATGAGGGAACCAACCACCATGTCCGCTCCCAGGTCGGAGGGCTCGATGCGCTGGACGAACTCGCCGTAGCAGTTGTCCACCATGCACAGCACATCCGGCTTCACGCTCTTGCAAAAGGCGATCAGCTCGCCGATCTGTTCCACGGAGAGGCTGGGGCGGGTGGCATAGCCCTTGGAGCGCTGGATGGTGACGAGCTTCGTTTTGTCGTTGATGGCAGCGCGGATGGCGTCGTAGTCAAAGCTGCCGTCGGGCTTTAAGTCCGCCTGCCGGTAGGTGACGCCGTACTCGGCCAGGGAGCCCAGGGAGGGGCGGATGCCGATGACCTCCTCCAGGGTGTCGTAGGGCGCGCCCACGGGGGAGAGAAGCTCGTCCCCCGGCCGAAGGTTGGCGGAAAGAGCCAGGGCCAGGGCATGGGTGCCGCAGACGATCTGAGGCCGCACCAAGGCGGCCTCGGTGTGGAACACCGCGGCGTAGACGTCCTCCAGGGTCTCCCGGCCCATGTCGTCGTAGCCGTAGCCTGTGCTTGTGGCAAAGCAGGCATTGCTCACCTTGCACGCCTGCATGGCCCGCAGGACCTTCGCCTGGTTGTACTCGGCGTTGGCGTCGATGGCGGCAAAGCGGTCCTTCAGACCGTCCAGGACGGCCTCGCCGAAGGAGTATACCTCTGGGCTCAAGCCCATGGAGGCGTATATATCTTCTATCTTCTCCATATGCTTCTCCTTTTTCGTGCCCTCTAAACTTACCATTCCTCCCCGTTCCTGTCAAGAATGAGCCGGGCGGGAGCGCTCCAAAGCGCTCCCGCCGTCAACTATCTTCCCTTGTATTTTCTCCGGGTGGCCTCGCCGCCCCGCAGGTGCCTCTCGGCCTTGTTCTGCTCCAGCACAGTCCGGGCCTGGGCGTACAGCGGCCGGTCCACGTGCCGGAGCCGCTCGGTCAGGTCCTTGTGCACCGTGCTCTTGGAGACCCGGAAATGCGTGGCCGCGTCCCGGACGGTGGCGTTGTTCTCCACGATGTAAAGGGCCAGGTCCCTGGCGCGCTGTTCAATATCCTCTCGCACTCATACCACCCCGCTGCGTTTACTTGCCACAGTCTATGCGAGGGGGACAGGATATTAGAACCGCCCGACAGGAACTCCCGGCGGGCGGTGTCTTTTCTTAAAACAAGCGGGGCGGGCGGCTCATTCGTAGACGGGGTTTTCCACGTTCACCTTGTCCGAATCCTGATAAGGGGCGAGGGTGGAGACCATCTTGATGGGCTGGTCGTAGGCGTTCTTCACGTAGTGGACCTCGCCGGGCTCGATGTGGATGAGCTGACCGGGGGTGAGGGTGTGCTTTACGCCGTCCACCACGATGTCCACCTTGCCCTCTAGGATGAAGAAGTTCTCCTCCATCACGTTGTGGTAGTGGGCCTGAAAGTCCTCGCCGGGCAGGAAGCGTACCAGGGCAAAGTTCATCCGGGGGCCCTTCATCAGGTACTTGGGCCCGCTCTCGCCAAAGCGGTATTCCCGCTCGTTCTCGCTGATAATGAACATATGTATATCCTCCTTATATATCATTCACAGGCCGGGGGCGATCCACATGTTGCGGGTCAGTCCCTGATCACAGAGGGCCAGCTGCTGGGGGTATATCTTCCGCCAGGCGGCGTAGAGGTCGTCATAGACCGCCTTGTTGGCGGCGTTGGGGGCGTAGGTGTGGTCCCACTTCACCGTCTTTTCCACCGCGTCCTCGATGGAATCGTAAAGCCCCGCACCCACGCCGGCCAGGATGGCCGCGCCCAGGGCGGTGGCCTCCTTCACCACGGGCACCTTCACGGTCTTGCCCGTCACGTCCGCCACGATCTGGCTCCACAGGGCGCTCTTGGCAGCGCCGCCGGCGAAGATGAGCTCCTCCGGCTCGTTGCCTGTGGCCTCCTTCACAAGCTCTATGTGGCTGCGCAGGATGAGAGCGGTGTTCTCCAGGATGGCCCGGTAGAAGGTGTATTTGTTGAACTTCTCCGGCTCCAGGAGGAAGTTGGTGAAGGTGGGGCTGGCGTGCTTCCAGTTGATGAAGTTCATGGTGTCGCTGAAGCAGCACTGCATGCCGTAGCTGCCGGCGGGGATGTCCTTCGCCTTCTCGTTC
>CANRMG010000138.1 GCA_947631675.1 uncultured Oscillospiraceae bacterium | reverse complement strand
GCCGCCACGGTGGCCGGACCGGAGCCGGAGATGGCGCCGAAGAAGCAGGCCACCACCACGCACACGATGGCGATGCCGCCCCGCCGGTGGCCGATGCAGTCGTCGATGAACTGCACGAGCCGGGTGGAGATGCCGGCCTTCGCCATGATGTTGCCGGACAGTACGAAGAAGGGGATGGCCAGCAGCAGGAACTTGGCCATGCCGTTATAGAAGTTGGAGGAGATGATGCTCATGACCTGCGCGGCCTTGAACTTGCCGGAGTAGCACATGGCGCTGATGGCGCTCACGCCCAGGCTCACACCGATGGGCACGTTCATGAACAGCAGGATGAAGAAGGAGCCGAAGAGGATGAAGTTGATCATGCGTTGTCGTCTCCTTTCTTGGCCATGAACTCGATGAAGTACTCGATGGTATGCAGGATCAGGAACACCGCGCCGATGGGCAGGAAGATCTGGAACACCCACTCCGGCCAGTGGAGGGAGGAGGTGAGCTTTCCGTTCGCCATGACGGTGAGGACCTTGTCGTATCCGGCCCAGAAGATGAAGATCCAGAACACCAGGTTCGCGATGGTGCAGATCACCACCAGGACCTTCTTTCCGGCCAGCTTCAGCCGGTCAAAGACCAGCGACAGGGTGATAAGGCTCCCGTCCCGCACGCACAGGGCGCAGCCCAGCATGATCATCAGCACGAACAGGTTGATGACCAGCTCCTCAGACCAGGCGAACTGGCTGGTGGTCAGCTTGCGGACCAGGACGTTGACGAAGGTGATCACGGTGACGAACACCAGCACGAGACTCATCACGATCTTCTCGCACTCAGCGATCACATCCATGATCTTTTTGTAGGTTTTCATTCGCTCAATCCTTTCCTTGTTTACTCCGGCCCGGAAGGGGGCCGTTCCACAGAACGAATGGGTTCTGGTTGTGGACATTCTTGACGCTTTGGTCTATAATGGCGGCGATTTCCATGAGAAGGAGCTTTTTCCATGCCGCGCTGTGAGATCACGCTCACGGCCAACGCCGGCTGCGCCGTGCGTCTGGGCCGGAGCCTCATTTTTATCGACGCGCTCCACGACAGAAAGGTGGAGGGCTACTCCACCGTCACGCCGGAGCGGTGGGAGACCCTGCGGGCCATGTATCCGGCGGGGCCGGACGCGATCTTGTTCACCCACTCCCACTTCGACCACTTCTCGCCCAAGCTGACAGCCAAAGCCCTGGAGGTCTGGCCGGGGACGAAGGTAGTGCTGCCGGAGGACCGGGTGCCGGGGCAGCGGCTGCTGGACGCCCGGCGGGAGACGCTTTCTCTGCCCGGGGTGCGGGTGCTGTTCGCCCGCCTGCTCCACGAGGGGGAGCAGTACCGGGATGTGGCCCATTACGGGTGCATCCTGGAGAGCGAGGGCTTCCGGGTCCTGTTTCCCGGGGACTGCGCCCTGTGCGCGCCGGAGCTTCAGCAATTCGTGGAAGACGCGGGGCCCATCGACGCGGCCGTGGTGGACTTTCCCTGGGTGACCCACCGGCGGGGCCGGACGTTCGTGGAGCAGGTCATCCGCCCCAGGTATCTGCTGGTGGATCATCTGCCCTTCGAGGGAGACGATGAGAACAGCTATCGGGATGCTGCGGTCCGCTGGGCCCGGGAGGTACAGGCGCCGGATGTGCGGCTGCTGCTGGAACCATTTCAGCGGGAGGTCATAAACTGATATGTATGGGGGACGCGCAGGGCGCGTCCTTCTTTTATTCCGCCGGGTGGAACATCAGGTCCAGCAGCTCCTCCTCTGTGACGGTCCCGAACATGGTCCCCAGGGGAAAGCGGTCCAGCACCGCCTTCACATCCTCCCGCCGGAAGGCCGTGCCCCGCAGGGCGCCGGTCAGCTCGTCCAGGGAGGTGAGGGAGAGGAAGTCGCCGTAAAAGACGATGTCCGTGATGATGCCCCGCTCCACATTGGCCCGGACCTCCACGGTCCCGCCGGGATAGCGGCGGCGGTTTTTCATCGTATAGTCCGGAGAGCGGCCGTAGTTCCAGGCGAAGGTGTCGTACTTCTCCGCCTTCAGCGCCTCCACCGCGGCCAGCTCCTCCGCCGTCAGGGCGTCGGGCGTCAGGCCGCCGGCGGCCAGAGAGTCCCTCAAATACGCCCAAAACTGGGGGAGGGTCATATCCTCCTTCAGGTACGAACGGATGTTGGCCACCCGGCTGCGGACGGACTTGGTGCTCTTGGAGGCGAACTTCTCCGGGTCCGCCCGGAGGGCCCCCGCCACCATGGACGGGTCCGCGTCGAACAGCAGGCACCCGTGGTAGAGGATGCGCCCGCCGAGGATACGCTGGGCGGTGCCGGACACCTTTCTCCCTGCCACCAGGATGTCGTTGCGGCCGGAGGCCTCCGCCTCCAGGCCCAGGCCCCGCAGGGCCGCCACCACCGGGCGGGTGAAACGCTCCATGGTGAGCTTTTCCGCGTCGCCCAAGTCGGTGATGAAGGAGTAGTTCAGGTTCCCCAGATCGTGATACACCGCCCCGCCGCCGGTGGTCCGCCGGACCACGTTTATGTGGTGGGCCTCCACGAAGGCGCGGTCGATCTCCTCCTCGGTGTTCTGGTTCTGGCCGATCACGATGGTGTTGTCGTTCTGCCACAGCAGCAGCCAGTCGCCCTGGGTGCGGCGGCGGAGAACGGTCTCCTCAAAGGCCAGATTGTAATACGGATCGACAGAGCCGGTCTCAAGGTAGTGGGTCATGGTGCCTCCAGGCATGGGGTGATCTGGTGATTTTTGGTAAGTTGGTCATACCAACATACCATTAATAAAATTATCACAGGCCGGGGGGATAGTCAAGCGGGAACCGACGGAGCCAAAACAGAAAAACGACGACAAAATTTGCGCACTTTGCACAAATAAACGAATAAAGTGCGATTCAATCCCGTTCAGGATATTCCTCGGAGAACTTTCGCACGATCTGCAGGTGGTTCTCCATCTCCACCCGGGCCCGCTCCGGGTCCTTGGCCTTTACGGCTTCATAGATGGCCACGTGGGAGGCGTAGGCGATGGGGGGATAGTCCGGTATCTCAAAAAAGCGGTCCCGGATGCCGGCGATCATGGTATTGACCAGGTGGATGGCGGCGGCCAGCATGGCGTTGTGGCTGGCCAGGGCCAGGGCGTCGTGGAAGCCCACGTCGGTCATGGGGTCCTCGGGGTGGGCCTTCATCCGCTCCAGGCAGTCCTCCAGCGCGGCCAGGTCCTTCTTGGTGGCACGCTGGCAGGCCATCTCGGCGATGGCGGACTCGTTGACCCGGCGGAACTCCAGAAAGTCCTCCTGGATGTCGCCCCGGTTGGACACCTGCACGAAGGAGATGGACTTGCGGATGGAATCTGCGTCCCGGATGACCACCTTCCGGTTGCCCCGGGTCTCGATGGCACCCAGAAATTCCAGCACCGCCAGGCACTCCCGCAGGGAGCCCCGGCCGATGCCCAGAGACTCGGCCAGATCCCGCTCGGAGGGCAGTTCGTCGCCCACCTGGATGGTGCCCCGCTCCATGGCGGAGATCAGAGCCTGCATGACGAGCTCCGGGATCTTGGGCGAACTGGTTTGGATCTTTTCAAGAGTCATAAAAAAATCCCCCTCCTTGGTAATACCAACATACCATCATACAGTGGTAAAAGTCAAGGAGGGGGTATAAGTTTTACTGATAGAAAAATGAGATCGAAAACTGGATAAAATGACGGCTTTTTCGGTTATGTAAGCCGGGTGGAGAGGGAGTAGCCGTACACGAAGGGGGCGGCGCCCGCCAGCACCGCCAGCCCGGCCACGTAGACGCCCGGCACGGCGCCGGTCATGGTCAGGGCCAGCACCGCCAGCCCCGCCGCCAGCCAGGTCCAGCCGGCAAACCGGTGTATCTTCTGCCAGCCGTCGCCCCGCTCCGCGGCGGGCAGGCGCAGGGCCAGCCTGGAATCCTTGGGGCAGTCCCACATGTGCCCGCCCAGGTACAGCAGCGCCAGGCCCAGCACGCAGGGGGTGATGAAGCGCAGGTCGAACCGTCCGTCCGACGAGCGCAGGATCATCCCGCTGCAGAAGATCACGGACAGGAAGGGGAAGCCCCACCGGCCCAGCAGCCGCACCGGCGCCTTGGGCAGGGTCATGCGTTGCTGGTTGTACCAGAGCTGGGCGTGGCAGATGAGGTTCAGGATGCACATGAGCCCGGGCAGGCCGAACACCACCATGAACCGGGGCAGGGAGTCGTCCTCTCCGGTGGGCAGGATCAGGCCCGTGGGCACGATCTCGGGCAGGGCGTCCCAGTACCGCACGCCCAGCAGCATGGGCAGGGCGCAGGCGACGGTGGTCACGGCCATGAGGAGATAGGCCTTGTTCCGGGACACGTGCTTTCCGAAGAGGCGGGCGGCCTCCTCCTGGACCAGCCGCTCCCTGGCCAGCTCCTTTTTCTTCTTACTGCTCACCGGCTCACACCAGCTTTCTTCCCATGAGCACGCCCATAACAGAGCTCATCATCAGGCCCCGGGTCCAGCCGGAGCTGTCCCCCAGGCAGTGCAGGCCGGGGACGTTGGTGTTCAGGTCCGCATCCATTTTGATGCGGTTGGAGTAGAACTTCAGCTCCGGGGAGTACAGAAGCGTCTCATAGGCGGCGAAGCCGGGGACCACCTGGTCCATGGCCTTGATGAAGTTGATGATGTTGATCATGGCCCGGTAGGGCAT
>CANRMG010000137.1 GCA_947631675.1 uncultured Oscillospiraceae bacterium | reverse complement strand
GGCACGCCCATGCCGAACAGCACCACGAAGGTGGCGCCGCCGGTGCAGAAGGAGCCGTCCACCGTCAGATCGGCGATGTCCAGTATACGGAAGGTGATGTATACGCCGATGGCCATGATGCCCCAGACAAGACCCTGGGAGATGGCGCCCGGCAAGGCGCTGATGAAACCGCCCATATGTGAAGATTCCCCCTTTGTATTTATGCGCGGAGGGTGTCCCGCGAATGCATATAAGCGTCAGTAGTATAGCAGAAAACAGCGGAAAAGGAAAGCCCTTTTCCGCTGTTTTGTCAAATTCTCACGCTGTAAGTTTCCGCCTTACTCGGCAGCCGCGTCCTCAATGACAACGGCCTCATAGCCCTCGGGAGGATCGATGCCCAGGTCGGCGCAGATGGCCTCGTTGTACTTGGGGGTGACGTTGGCGGCATAGCCGATGGGGGTCTCAGAAATATCGGCCTCGCCGGTCAGGATCTTGGCAGCCATCTCGCCGGTGGCATAGCCCAGGTCATAATAGCTGATGGTCAGGCTGGCCACGCCGCAGCCCTTGCAGATGCTCTCCTCGCCAGCGAACACGGGGACCTTGCCGCGGCAGATGTTGTCGATGATGCCGGTGTTGGAGGCGGCGGTGTTGTCGGTGGGGACATAGATCACGTCGGACGCGTCAGCGGCGGTCTGGCACACGGCGGCCATATCGTTGGAGTCGGAGAACGCATACTGGGTGCAGGTGTAGCCCATCTCCTCCAGATAGCCCTGAACGGTATCCACCTGGTACTGGCTGTTGGCCTCATTGGAGCAGTACAGCAGGCCCACGGTCTCCGCGTCGGGATACCACTCCTGGATCATCGCGGCCTGTTCGCTCAGAGGAGCCAGGTCGGAGGTGCCGGAGATGTTTCCGCCCACGGTGCCGTCAAAGTCCTCGATGCCCAGAGCCACGCCGTACTCCGTGACGGAGGTGCCCAGGATGGGGATGTCGGCGGTGGCGGCTGCGGCGGCCTGCAGGGCCGGGGTAGCGTTGGCCATGATCAGGTCCACGCCCTCGGACACGAAAGCGTTGGCGATGGTGGAGCAGGTGGCGGGGTCGTTGGCGGCGTTCTGATAATCGAACTCCACCTGGCCGGGCAGCAGCTCATTGAGCGCATCCTGGAAGCCCTCGGTGGCCAGGTCCAGCGCCTCGTGGGGCACCAGCTGGCAGATACCGACGGTGTAGGTCTCACCCTCCGCGGCAAAAGCGGTCACGCCCAGAGCCAGGACCATGGCCAGGGCCAGAACGATAGCAAGGATCTTCTTCATTGTGCGATTTCCTTTCAACTCATATTCCGGCGGACAGCATTGCCCGCCTATTATGTACATTGTTAATTTTATCGCTTTAAAACGATGATGTCAATGTACAGTTCTGCCAAAAACCGCACATCGACATCATCAATGTTTAACAATTTTACCTTTTAAATCGGCTTATTTTATTTCAAAATGACCTTACGGAAGCTCTTCTTCCCCCGCTTCAGGAGCACGCCCTCCCGCAGGCGCTCCGCCGGCACGGCCAAAAACAGGTCTGTGACCTTCTCCCCGTCCAGGGTGACGCCCCCCTGGGAGATGTTCTGCCGGGCCTCGGAGTTGGACTTGCAAAGCCCCGCCTTCACCAACAGCGCCTTGATGTCCGCTGCACCGCCTGCAAGGTCCGCCTCGCCGATCTCCGTCACGGGCATCTCCTCGCTGGACCCGGCACCAAACAGCGCACGGGCGGCGGCCTGGGCCTTGTCGGCCTCCTCCGCCCCGTGGACCATCTTTGTAAGCTCGTAGGCCAGGATCTCCTTGGCCTCGTTGAGCTTTTGGTCCTTCCAGGTGTCCATCTGCCTGATCTGCTCCATGGGCAGGAACGTGAGCATACGGATGCACTTCATCACGTCCTCGTCCCCCACGTTGCGCCAGTACTGGTAGAAGTCGTAGGGACTTGTCTTGTTGGGGGCCAGCCACACGGCGTTGCCGGCGGTCTTGCCCATCTTCATGCCGTTGGAGTCGGTGAGAAGGCTCACGGTCATGGCGTAGGCGTCCTTGCCCAGCTTCCGGCGGATGAGCTCTGTGCCGCCCAGCATGTTGCTCCACTGGTCGTTGCCGCCGAACTGCATATTGCAGCCCAGGGTCTGGAACATGTGGTAGAAGTCATAGGACTGCATGATCATGTAGTTGAACTCCAGGAAGGAAAGGCCCTTCTCCATGCGCTGCTTGTAGCACTCCGCCCGGAGCATGTTGTTCACGGAAAAGCAGGCGCCCACCTCCCGCAGCAGGTCCACGTAGTTCAGGTCCAGGAGCCAGTCGGCGTTGTTGACCATCATGGCCTGGCCGGGGCCCTCGCCGAAGTCGATGAACCGCTCCATCTGCTTTTTGAAGCACTGGGCGTTGTAGTCGATGGCCTCTTTGGTGAGCATCTTGCGCATATCGCTGCGGCCGGAGGGGTCGCCGATCATGGTGGTGCCGCCGCCGATGAGGGCGATGGGCTTGTTGCCGGCCTGCTGCAGCCGCTTCATGAACGTCAGCGTCACGAAGTGGCCGGCGGTCAGGCTGTCCGCCGTGCAGTCGAAGCCGATATAGAAGGTGGCCTTGCCCTCGTTGATGAGGTCCTTGATCTTGTCCTCATCCGTCACCTGGGCGATGAGCCCCCGCTCCACCAATTCCTCGTACAGTGTCATTTTCCTATTCTCCTCAATGCTGTTTTTGTTTCCACGCGTCCGCCGCGGCAAGCTGCTCCTCGGCGGAGGCGGTCGTCGTTTCCGTGATATTGTCGCCACCGGTGAGGCGGGCGATCTCCCGCCGCCGGCCGGCCCGGTCCAGCTCCGTGACGGTGGTATAGGTCCGTCCGGCCCGCTCGGCCTTTTCTATAAGATATTGACTGTCAGCCATGGCCGCGATCTGGGGCAGGTGGCTGACGCACAGCACCTGCCGGTGCATGCCGGTGAGGGCCAGCTTCTCCCCCACCCGGCTGGCGGCCACGCCGGACACGCCGGTGTCGATCTCGTCGAACACCGCCGTGGGCACCGGGTCGTTCCGGCCGAACACGGTCTTCAAGGCCAGCATGATCCGGCTCAGCTCGCCGCCGGAGGCGATCTTCGCGATGCGCCCGGGCTCCTCTCCGGCGTTGGCGCTCATGAGAAAGCGCACCTCGTCGGCGCCCTTGGGCCCGAAGCCGGGTTTTCCAGCCAGGGGCTGCATGTCGGTGACGAACCGAACCGACGGCATGGAAAGGTCCTTGAGCTCCTGCACCACCCTTTTCGCCAACTCCGCCGCCGCCTTTTGGCGGGCGCGGGTCAGCTTTTCCGCCGCGGCGAGGCAGTCTTTTTCCAGCGCCGCCCGCTTTTCATACAGCCGCTCTAATGCCTCATCGCCGTACTCTATCTCGGCAAGGCGCTTGGCGGACTCGTCATAGAGGGCTATAAGCTCCGCCTCGTCGGCGCAGTTGAATTTCTTCTCCAGCCGCCGCAGCAGCGCCAGCCGTCCCTCCACCCTATCGAATTCCTCCGGGGAAAAGTCCAGACTGTCCTGCACGTCCCGGATATGCTCGGCCGCGTCCTGCAGCAGGGCCTCCGCCTCCGAAAGCAGCGTATCCGCCTCCGCCAGGTCCGGGCTCCAGCCCTTTGCCCGGCTGAGCCAGCCCCGGGCAGACCCGGTCAGGTCCACGGCGGACTGCTCGTCGCCGTACAGGGCCGTGAAGGCCCCATCCGCCGCTTCCCGCAGCTTTTCGCTGTTGCGCAGAAGGGCGCTGCGCTCCTCCAGCTCCGGCTCCTCGCCCGCCTTCAGCTCCGCCTTTTCCAGCTCCTGGACCCGGTAGGCCAGGCTCTCCGCCAGGCGCCGGCGGGAATCGTCGTCCATGGAGAGGCGCTCTATCTCCCGCTCGTTGGCGAGGTAGGCGTCATAGGCGGTCTTATAGGCGGCCCGCTCCTTCCCGTCGGCGGCAAAGGCGTCCAGATAGTCGATGTGGCGGCTCTCATCCAGCAGCTGCCGGCCGTCGTTCTGGCCGTGGATGTCCACCAGCAGGGCCCCCAGGGCCCGCAGCTGGCCCGCCGTCACGGGCACGCCGTTGACGCGGCAGGCGCCCCGGCCGTCGGCGGAGACGCTGCGCTGGACGATGAGCACGCCGTCCTCCGGCTCCACCCCGTTCTCAGCGCACCAGGAAGCTGCCGCGTCCGCGTCGAACTCCGCCGCCGCCAGGCACTTGTCCGCCCCGGAGCGCACCAGCTCCCGGCTGGTACGGCCGCCGGTGACGGCGTACAGCGCGTCGATGACGATGGATTTGCCCGCGCCGGTCTCGCCGGTCAGCACGTTCAGCCCCTCCCGGAACTGCACGTCCGCCCGCTCCACCACCGCGATATTCTCGATGTGGAGGCTCCTCAGCATGGCTTACCGCTTATAGGCCCTGCGCAGCTGGGCGCACAGGCGCTCCGCCGCGGAGGCGTTGCGCAGAACGATGATGGCCGTGTCGTCGCCGGCCACGGAGCCCAGAATGGTGTCGTCGCCCATAGCGTCGATGGACGAGCACACGGCGCTGGCCAAGCCCGGAATGGTCTTCACCACCACGGTATGCAGCGCGTGGTCAAAGCCCAGGCAGCTCTCCCGAAAGATCTCCTCCAGCCGGCGGGTGGCCTCGTTGGACTCATCCTGCTCGGCCTGGGCATAGCGGTAGCGGCCCGAGGGGCCGATCTCTTTGACCAGGCGCAGCTCCTTTATGTCCCGGGACACGGTGGCCTGGGTGCTCTTCACGCCCCGGG
>CANRMG010000136.1 GCA_947631675.1 uncultured Oscillospiraceae bacterium | reverse complement strand
GGGCTTTTACTGGGTCAACCCCTTCTGCTCCGCCGTGAACCCCGCCGCGGGCACCAAGCCCAGCACCGGCAGCACCAACTCGACTGGCCGCAGAAAGAGCGAGGGCGGCTTGAGCATCAATCTGGAACAGGGCGTGTCGATGGATATGGCCATGGCCATGGCCAGCAAGAAGCTGTCCATGAAGGTCATGACATTGGACAACAACAAGCAGAAGATCAATGACTGCCTGGGCAATCCTGTGGAGATCGGCATCGTGGTCATCTGGCGCATCGTGAACACCGCCAAGGCCGTGTTCAACGTGGACAACTATGTGGAGTTCCTGTCCATCCAGACGGACAGCGCCCTGCGCAACGTGGTGCGGCTGTATCCCTACGACGTGTCCCCCAATGTGGACACCACCGGCGACGGCGTGGCCGACGAGGGCAGCCTTCGCGGCTCCAGCGAGGTGGTGGCCGAGCGCATCCGCCAGGAGATACAGGGGAAGGTGGACGTGGCCGGCCTGGAGATCCTGGAGGCCCGGATCACCTATCTCGCCTACGCGCCGGAGATCGCCGCGGTCATGCTCCAGCGCCAGCAGGCCAGCGCCATCATCGACGCCCGGAAGATGATCGTGGACGGGGCCGTGGGCATGGTGGAGATGGCCCTGGACCGGCTCAACAAGGGCGGCATGGTGGATCTGGACGAGGAGCGGAAGGCGGCCATGGTGTCGAACCTTCTGGTGGTACTGTGCGGCAATAAGGACGCCCAGCCCATCGTCAACTCCGGGAGCCTGTACTGATACCCCATGGCTGCCGCGAACGAGAAAAAGCAGCTTTTACTGCGCATATCCGATAAGCTCTACGGCGAACTGGCCGCCTGGGCGGAGGACGACTTTCGCTCGGTGAACGGCCAGATCGAGTACCTGCTGACCCAGTGCGTGCAGGAGCGAAAGCGGTCCGGGCGCTATACGCCCCGACCGGAGGAATGAGGAAAGCGGCGCGGCTTTTACAGCCGTGCCGCTTTTTTCCGGCCCTTGACAAGCGGGCCTGGGGCGGGTAGACTTGTATGGTCCCAAGGGAGACAAAGGGGGCTTTACCTGTGAAAAAACTTCTGGCCGCGTGTCTGGCCGTTTTGATGCTGCTGTCGGCGCCTGTCTGCGCCAAGGCGGCTGGGGAGCTGACGGAGGAGACCATCGCCGCTTCGCTGGACGTGGTGACGCCGGAGATGATCGCCCGTTTTATCGCGGAGGCCGGCTGCGGCCGGGACGCGCTGGCGCTGGAGCGGCTGGATACCTCCGTGGACGAAGAGACGCTGGACTATTACCTCACGGAGATATACGGCGTGGATACGGAAGAACTTACAAGCTGCGCCATCTACCGGGCCGGCGGGGCGGAGGCCTTCGAGATCGCCGTGGTGCGCATGGGCTCGGAAAAGGCTGCCAAAAAGGCCGCCCAGGCCCTGGAAGACTATGCTCAGCGCCGGGCCGGGGACTTCGCCGGCTATGAGCCGGAGCAGGCGAAGATAGCGGAGAGTGCCCTGGCTGTGACCTCGGAATACGGCGACGCGGCGCTGCTCCTGTGCGAGGACCCGGAAAATGCCGAGGCGTTTTTCCGGGGCAGCTACATGGCGCTGTTCCGCTGGCCCTTCGACCCGCCGGCGGATGAGCTCATGGTCGTCTACGATACATCCGCCATCCTGGCGGCCTGGGAGAGCGGCGGCAGCGCCGGCCTTTCGGAAAAGGATGCCGCTATCCTGGACCTGGCGGGGCAGGTCATGGACCAGTGCGTCACCGACGATATGACGGACTACGAAAAGGAGCGGGCACTGTATAAGTGGGTGACGGAGAACGTGCGCTATGACCAGGACCATTACGACCCCCTGGCCCAGATCGACCCAGATTCCTATAACCCCTACGGGCCGCTCCATAACGGCAAGGGCGTGTGCCTGGGCTATGCCACCACCTTCCAGCTGCTCATGGATATGGCGGGGGTGGAGTGCATCACCGTGATGGGCGCGGCCTATCACGCCGCGCAGCAGAACCACGCCTGGAACATGGTGCGGCTGAACGGTCAGTGGTACTGCGCCGACACTACCTGGGACGAGGGGGACCCGGAGGAGAACTGGCGGTACTTCAACGTCACCAGCGATTGGCTGGCACAGAACGATCACCAGTGGGATTACGCCTCTGTGCCGGAGGCCACGGCCACAGATGGTGGCCTTGGAGCCTGACAGGCTGGGAAAACAGCATGAAACTGAGCGGCGGAGAGGGGAGCTTCTTCGCCGCTTTTACTAATTATTTCCACAGCGGCCCGGGAAGGTTGCGGTCTTTTCCGATTTAGTGTATAATCCCTCCGTACGCAGGGCGTACAGGGAGGAGATACATAGCTATGGCAAAGATCGCGGTGACGATGGACAGCAACAGCGGCGTCACCCAGGCCGAGGCGAAGCGCCTGGGCGTGCGGGTCATCCCTACGCCCTTTTTCATCAACGGCGAGCAGTTCCTGGAGGACATCACCCTGACCCGGGAGGAGTTTTATAAGCGCCTGGACGAGGACGCGGACATCTCCACCTCCCAGCCCTCTCCCGGCGACCTGGAGGACACCTGGGACGAGCTTTTGAAGGACCACGATGCCATCATCCATATCCCTATCTCCCGGGGGCTCTCCACCGCCTGCGAGACGGCGACGATTTTGGCTTCTGACGAGCCCTACGCCGGGCGTGTGTTCGTGATAGACAACCAGCGGGTGTCCATCACCCAGCGTCAGGCCGCGCTGGACGCGCTGGAGATGATCGATAAGGGCATGGAGGCAAAGGATATTGCGGAGGTCCTTCTGCGGGAGAAGCTGGAGGCCAGCATATACATCACCGTGGACACCCTCAAGTATCTCAAAAAGGGCGGCCGGGTGACCCCGGCGGGCGCGGCATTGGGGGCGGTGCTCAACATCAAGCCCGTGCTGCAGATCCAGGGGGAGAAGCTGGATGCCTTCGCCAAGGTGCGGGGCATGAAAGCCGCGAGGCTCAAGATGCTGGACGCCATGGAAAAGGACATCAACGAGCGCTTTGCCGGCCACAAGGTCCACCTCATGGGGGCTTACACCTGCACCGAGGAGGAGGCCGCCGAGTGGAAAAAGCAGGTCGAGGAACGTTTTCCCGGCTACGACATCTATATGGCGCCGCTGAGCCTTTCTGTGACCTGCCACATCGGCAAGGGCTCCATGGCCATCGCGTGCAGCAGAGTGATAGAGCCGTAAAACAATTATGAGTCATCCAATAGAGGGACGCCGAAATGCGGCGTCCCTCTTGTCTTTCCCTGGTGGATATGCTATAACATCTACTGCGTATATGTTATACATTTTTACCGGTCCCGCTCCCGCTTGCGCGGAACCGCGGGACATGGTATAATCCTTGACCGTGCGAATATCTCTCCTATAGAAGGAGCGCTTCTATATATGATCCTGGGCAAGTACATAAACCGCTACTATATAAAATACGGAGCCAGGCTCCTGCTGGGTCTGACGGCGCTGCTGGCGGTGGACTATCTGCAGCTGCTGATCCCCAATCTCTACCAGATGGTCATCAACGGCATCAACGAGGGCAGCGTCCTGGCGGACGGTGTTCTGGTTCCCTTTGACATGGACTTCCTGCTGGACAGCATATGCATGCCCATGGTGGGGATCATTCTGATGATCGTGCTGTGCCGGTTTCTGTGGCGCGTATGCTTCTTCGGCGCGGCCATCAAGGTGGAGACGGACCTGCGCAACGAGATGTTCGACCACGCCAAGGACCTGAGCCGCCAATATTACCAGGTCAACAAGGTGGGCAACCTCATGAGCCTTTTCACCAACGACCTGGACACGGTGCAGGACTGCTACGGCTCGGGCCTTCTTATGATGGCAGACGCCCTGGCCCTGGGCAGCATGGCGGTGTGGAAGATGTGGCGGATGGACCATCTGATGACGGGCCTGGCCATGATCCCCATGGCGCTTCTGCTGGCCTGCAGCGCGGTCATCGGCCGGTATATGATGAAGAAGTGGGACATCCGCCAGGCGGCCTTCTCGGCGCTTTCCGACTTCTCCCAGGAGAGCTTTTCCGGCATCGCGGTCATCAAGGCCTTCGTGAAGGAGGCCAAGGAGCTGCTGGCCTTCAAGAAGCTCAACCGGGAGAACGAGAAGGCCAACGTGGACTTCACCCGGGCCTCCGTGCTGCTGCGGATATTGGTGAACATGTTCGTGGAGAGCGTCATCGGCATCATCCTGGGCTACGGCGGCTACCTTGTGTACAGGGGCTCGTTCAACGCCGGCCAGCTCATGGAGTTCATCGGCTACTTCAACGCCACCGTCTGGCCCATCATGGCCGTGTCGGAGCTCATCGACATGACCAGCCGGGGCAAGGCGTCCTTAAAGCGCATATCGGAGCTGCTGGACGCCAAACAGGACGTGATCGACCGGCCCGGCGTGGAGCACATGGAGAACGTGGCGGGGGACGTCGAGTTCAGGCACCTGACCTTCCGCTACCCCGGCGGGGAGTATGACGCCCTGCAGGACGTGACCGTATCCATCGCCGCGGGCGAGAACGTGGGCCTGGTGGGAAAGACTGGCTCCGGCAAGACCACGCTCGTGGACCTGCTGCTGCGGACCTACAACGTGCCCGACGGGACCGTGTTCGTGGACGGCCGGGATGTGAACGGCGTCTATATCCGGGACGTGCGGGCGGCCATCGCCTACGTGCCCCAGGACAACTTCCTCTTCTCCGACACCATCGCCCGGAACATCGGCTTCGCCGTGGACGCGCCGGACATGGAAAAGGTGCGCCA
>CANRMG010000135.1 GCA_947631675.1 uncultured Oscillospiraceae bacterium | reverse complement strand
TTCATGGCCATGCGGGTGGCCAGCACGCTGTTGCACCCGTGGGCGATGTTGGCAAAGGGCCCGCCGTGGACGAAGGCCGGGGTCCCCTCCAGGGTCTGGACCAGATTGGGCTTCAGAGCGTCCTTCAAAAGGGCCGCCATGGCGCCCACCGCTTTCAGGTCCTTCGCGGTCACAGGCGCACCGTCATAGGTATAGGCCACCACGATGCGGCCCAGGCGCTCCTTTAGGTCATGGATGGACGAGGCTAGGCAGAACACCGCCATGATCTCCGTGGCCACAGTGATGTCATAGCCGTCCTCCCGGGGCACGCCGTTCACGCGCCCGCCCAGGCCGTCCACGACATGGCGCAGCTGCCTGTCATTCATATCCACGCAGCGCTTCCAAGTGACGGTTTTAGGGTCAATATTCAGGGCGTTGCCCTGATAGATGTGGTTATCCAGCATGGCAGCCAAGAGGTTGTTGGCCGCGCCGATGGCGTGGAAGTCCCCGGTGAAGTGGAGGTTTATATCCTCCATAGGCACCACCTGGGCATAGCCGCCGCCGGCGGCGCCGCCCTTCACGCCGAACACGGGGCCCAGAGAGGGCTCCCGCAGGGCCAGGATGGCGTTCTTGCCAATGCGGCGCATGCCGTCGGCCAGGCCGATGCTGGTGGTGGTCTTGCCCTCGCCGGCGGGGGTGGGCGTGATGGCCGTGACCAGGATCAGCTTTCCGTCGGTCCGGGAGCTCTCGTCCAGCAGGGCGTAGTCCACCTTGGCCTTATACTTGCCGTAGGGCTCCAGGTACTTATCATCCACGCCGGCACGCTGGGCGATGGCGGTGATGGGCTCCATTTTACAGGCCTGGGCGATCTCGATGTCGGTCATAGCGTCCTCCTAATAATTATTTGATAGAGCTGGTGGTGCGAAGGGTCACGTCGTGATAGCCGCCCTCCACGATGCTGGTCTCGCTGACCAGGGTGAGCTTGGCGTCCCGCTGCAGGTCGGGGATGGAGGTGACGCCGCAGTTGCACATGGTGGATTTGACCTTATAAAGCGTCTTTTGTACGTTCTCATGCAGGCCGCCGGCGTAGGTGACGTAGCTGTCCACGCCCTCCTCGAAGGAGAGGCCCTCTCCCCCGCCCAGGTCGTAGCGCTGCCAGTTCCGGGCACGGTTGGAGCCCTCGCCCCAGTATTCCTTCACTATGGTGCCGTTGATGTTCATCTTCGGCGTGGGGCTCTCGTCAAAGCGGGCGAAGTACCGGCCCAGCATGACGAAGTCCGCGCCCATGGCCAGGGCCAGGGTGATGTGGTGGTCGTGGACGATGCCGCCGTCGGAGCAGATGGGCACGTAGATGCCAGTCTCCTTGAAGTAGTCGTCCCGGGCCTGGGCCACTTCGATGACCGCCGTGGCCTGGCCCCGGCCGATGCCCTTCGTCTCCCGGGTGATGCAGATGGAGCCGCCGCCGATGCCCACCTTCACGAAGTCGGCGCCCGCCTCGGCCAGGAAACGGAACCCGGCCGCGTCCACCACGTTGCCCGCGCCCACTTTCACGCTCTCGCCGTAATGCTCGCGGATCCACTCGATGGTCCGCTTCTGCCAGATGGAGTGGCCCTCGGAGGAGTCGATGCAAAGGGCATCCGCCCCCGCCTCCACCAGGGCAGGCACACGCTGGGCATAGTCACGGGAGTTGATGCCCGCGCCTACCATCAGGCGCTTTTTGCCGTCCAGCATCTCGTCGGGGTTCTCCTTATGGCTGGCGTAGTCCTTTCGGAACACGAAGTACTGCAGCCGGCCGTCGGCGGATACGATAGGCAGGGCGTTGAGCTTGTGATCCCAGATGATGTCGTTGGCCTCCTTGAGGCTGGTGCCCTCGGGGGCTGTCACCAGCTTGTCCATGGGAGTCATGAAGTCCCGTACAAGCTCGGTGGTCTCCATACGGCTTATGCGGTAATCCCGGCTGGTCACCAGCCCCAGCAGCTTTCCGTTGGCCGAGCCGTCCTCGGTGACGGCCACGGTGGAAAAGCCGTTTTTCGCCTTCAGGGACAGGATGTCCGCCAATGTGGCGTCGGGCGTCACGTTGGAGGCGCTGACCACGAAGCCGGATTTGTAGTTTTTCACACGGGCGACCATGGCCGCCTCGTCCTCGATAGACTGGGAACCGTAGATGAAGGATAGGCCCCCCTCACGGGCCAGGGCGATGGCCAGGGTGTCGTTGGACACGGACTGCATGATAGCCGACACCATGGGGATCGACAGGGTGATGGCCGGCTCCTCCCCCCTTTTGAAGCGGGTGAGGGGCGTTTTCAGGCTGATGTTGGACGGGATGCACTGCTCGGAGGTGTACCCCGGGATCAGAAGGTACTCGCTGAAGGTGTGGGAAGGCTCGTTGAAATAGTGTGCCATGATTTGTCCTCCTTAGTTCTCGCTGAAATACCGCACTGCTGCGCGGAAGATACCCATATCATATTGGCCGGGGACGTTCTTATAAAGCCCCGCGCCTACGCGCTCGGAGTGGCCCATCTTGCCCAGCACCCGGCCGTCCGGGGATGTGATGCCCTCGATGGCATAGACGGAGCCGTTGGGGTTGTGCGCCGTGTCCATGGAGGGCATGCCGTCCAGGTCCACATACTGGGTGGCGATCTGACCGTTGGCCGCCAGCTTCTTTACCAGCTCTTCCGAGGCCAGGAACCGGCCCTCGCCGTGGGAGATGGGCACGGACCAGACCTGCCCCGGCTGGGTATGGGCAAGCCACGGCGACTTGTTGGACGCCACGCGGGTCCGGACGATCCGGGACTGGTGCCGGCCGATGGTGTTATAGCTCAGGGTCGGACAGTTCTCGTCCGTATCCACGATCTTTCCATAGGGCACCAGGCCCAGCTTGATAAGGGCCTGAAAGCCGTTGCAGATGCCCAGCATCAGGCCGTCCCGCTGCTCCAGGAGCCTTGTCACCTGCTCCCGGACGGGACCGCCGCGGAAGAAGGCGGCGATGAATTTGGCGCTGCCCTCCGGCTCGTCGCCGCCGGAGAAGCCGCCGGGGAGAACGATCATCTGGGCCCGTTCGATGGCCCTGGCCGCCTGTTCGATGCTGCGGGCCGTGTCTGACGCGCTCAGATTGCGCACCACCAGTATCTCCGCCTCGCCGCCGGCCTCGATCACGGCCCGGGCGGTGTCGTACTCGCAGTTGGTGCCGGGGAACACGGGGATGAAGGCCCGGGGCTTTGCGTGCTTCACCGCCGGAGCTGTCCGGGCAGAGGCTGTATAGGTGAACGCCTCCACATTGCCGGTCTCACCGGTGCGGGTGGGATACACGCCCTCCAGCACGCCCTCGTTCAGGGCCAGCAGTTCGTCAATGGAGGCGCTGTCCGCGCCGACGGTGATCACAGGCTCAGAAGTGGTGGTGCCCAGCTTTTGCGCACAAGGCAGGTCCACGTCCCCGGTGAGCTCCGCCACGATGGCGCCGGGACAGGACCCGTACCAGGGGGCGCCGGCGCCGGGATCCATTTTAAAACCGATGCCATTGCCGAAGGACATCTTCATGATCGCCTCGGCCGCGCCGTTCTCCACGGCCCAGGCAGCAGCCACCTTGCCCTCCCGGCACAGGCCATAGAAGGCATCCCAGGCGGACTTCACGTTCCCGATCTGCCCATTGCCGGGGGCAAAGAGGTACACCGGATGGCCCGGCTCCTTGAACTCAGGAGAGAGTACATCTCCGGCCAGGATGGGAGCGATGGCAAAGGAGATGAGCGTGGGCGGCACGTCCTTGTCCATAAAGGAGCCGGACATGGAGTCCTTGCCGCCGACGGCAGCGGCTCCCAGCTCCAGTTGGGCGTCCAGTGCCCCCAGCAGAGCCTGGAAGGGCTTGCCCCAGCGCACCGGGTCGTCCCGGAGCTTTTCAAAAAACTCCTGGAGGGTGAGATAGGCTTTCCTATAGTCCGCGCCCGCGGCCACGATCTTGGCCACCGAGGTGATGACACTGGCCCGGGCTCCGGCGTAGGGGTCGGCGGACATCCAGTCCGGGTCAAAGCCCCAGGCCATGACGCTGGCCTGGTCGGTAGTCTGGCCCGGCAGGACGGGGAAAAGCGCGGCCATGGCCTGGGACGGCGTGGTCTGGGTCCGGCCGCCGAAGGGCATGAGCACGCTCCCCGCGCCGATGGTGCCGTCGAACCGCTCGGTGAGGCCACGGCGGGAGGCGCACTGCAGGCTGCCGGCCATCTGGCGCAGGCTGCCATTTTCAACAACGCCCAGAGGGCGCTTGGTATCCGGCACAGACACCGCCGCGTGCTTCACCGCGCCGTTGGTGTTCAAAAACGCCCGGGAGAGATCCGCGATGGTCCTCCCCTTCCAGGTCATGACCATCCGGGGGCTCTCGGTGACCACAGCCACCCGGTAGGCCTCCAGGTTCTCTGCCTCGGCGGCGGCGATGAATCTCTCCTCATCCTCGGGAGCCACCACCACGGCCATGCGCTCCTGGCTCTCGGAGATGGCCAGCTCCGTGCCGTCCAGGCCCTCATACTTCTTTCTCACGGCGTCCAGATCGATCTCAAGTCCGTCCGCCAGCTCGCCGATGGCCACGCTGACGCCGCCGGCGCCGAAGTCGTTGCACCGCTTGATGAGCCGGGTCACGTTCCCGTCCCGGAAAAGCCGCTGGATCTTCCGCTCCTCAGGGGCGTTGCCCTTCTGGACCTCCGAGGCCATGGTCACCAGAGATTTCTGGTTGTGGCTCTTGGAGGAGCCGGTGGCGCCGCCGATGCCGTCCCGGCCGGTGCGGCCGCCCAGCAGGATGACCACGTCCCCCGGCTCGGGGCGCTCCCGGCGGACATTCTCCGCGGG
>CANRMG010000134.1 GCA_947631675.1 uncultured Oscillospiraceae bacterium | reverse complement strand
CGGCTGGGGCCCATCAGCTTCGACGACTCCGGCCACAGCCTGTTCATCGGCCGGGACTTCGGCACCACCAAGTCCTACTCCGAGGAGACCGCCGCCATCATCGACGAGGAGGTCAAGCACATCTTCGACGAGGCCATGGCCAAGTGCGAGGAGCTGCTCACGGCCCATAAGGACACTTTGAAGGCCGTGGCGGAGTACCTTCTGGAGCACGAGTCCATGGACGGGGCGGACTTCGACTACTTCTGCGACCACGGCTGCATGCCGCCCAAGCAGGACCGGGCCCCCGCGCCCCAGCCGGAGCAGCCCGCGCCGGAGGCGTCCGCCGCGGAGAGCGCGCCCGAGACGGGGAAGGATAAGCCCCCTGAGGAGGGCAGAAAGCCGGATGAGCGGCCGCCCTACTGGATCGACGACATCAGAAAATAAGATAAAGAAAAGACCTCCGGCTCAGCCGGAGGCCTTTTTTTGTTTACTGCATAGGATCACGCCGGACCCAGATAGCGGTCGATGGCCTCGTCCAGGCGGGCGATGTCCTCCGCTGTCAGGGAGCGGTCGAAAGCAGAGGCGTTCTGCTCGATCTTGGCCCGGCTCTGGGCCCCCACGATGCAGGTGGAGACGAAGTCGTGCTGGGCAGACCAGTTCAGGGCGATCTGGGCCAGGGGCATGCCGTCCTTCTCGGCGGACATGGCGTCCATCACCTTCAGAAGCTCCATGACCTTGGAGAAGGTGGGCTCCTGGAAGTGCTTGTAGAAGCGGTTGCGGCTGTCCATGGGGGCGTAGGTGCGGGCCTCGCGGATGGCGCCGGAGAGGATGCCGCCGCCCATGGCGCCGTAGGCCATGACGCCCATGCCCTCCGCCGTGGCCCAGCGCATGTGCTCCTCATTGCTGCGGAACACCATGGAGTGCTGCGCCTGATAGCCCTCGATGGGGCAGAACTGCCGGGCCTGCTCCATCTGCTCCCGGGTGAAGTTGGATGCGCCCACGTGCAGGATCTTGCCCTGCTCCTTCAGCTTCACCAGCGCGCCCATGGTCTCCTCGAAGGGGAAGTTGGGGTTGGGGTAGTGGACGATGTACAGGTCGATGCAGTCCACCTGCAGGTTGCGCAGGGACTCGTCGCACTCCCGCAGGATGTCCTTGGCCGCGCCGAAGCGCACGTACTGGCCGTTGATGAACTCATTGCCGCACTTGGTGGCGATGATGACCTTGTCGCGCACGCCCATCTCCTTCACCACGCGGCCCACCAGCCGCTCTGCCTCGCCGGCGTTGTAGGCGGGGGCGGTGTCGATGAAGTTGACGCCTGCCTCGATGGCCGCCCGGATGGCATCAAGACGGCTGTCCTGGGTGTTGTCGTCCCAGCCGGCGCCGCCGATGCCCCATGTGCCCAGGCACATCTCGGATACCTGCAGGCCGGTGTTTCCAAAAGCTTTGTATCGCATGTCGTTACCTCGCATATCAAAATATGGTCTCTGCTGCCAAGCATACCACGGCGGCACCCGTCCGTCAAGCCGCGGTGGAGGAGGGAGAGACTGACGATGGGGCAAAATGATCACTTTTCAGGAGGGAACGACCAGGTATTTCGACGTATGCGACAAAAAACTGTGAAGATTTTTTGTCAAACTAACAATTGAAAAATAGTTTGTCAGGCTTTAAACTAGTAACATGAAATGATGGGCGAAGAGGATTCGCTTTTTTGATTTACACATTTGCGTGTACGTTAACGCAAGTGAGAAAACGCGGCCGCTGCGGGAACGGAGGTCCCAGATGACGACGATCGAGACCATCGCCCGGGAGGCGGGCGTGTCCCCCGGGACGGTGGACCGGGTGATCCATGACCGGGGCCGGGTGAAGCCGGAGACGGCGGCCAGGGTCCGGGAGGTCATGGCGGCGCTGGACTTTCGGCCCAACAGCCTGGGCAGGGCCTTCTATATGGCCCGGCAGAACAACAAGATCGGCGTGCTGGTGGCCCAGCGCGAGCCGGATTTCCAGGCGCTGATCCTGGAGGGCGTGCGGGCCGGGGCGGATTATGCCCGGCAGCACGGCATCCAGGTCCTGACGGAGACGGCCAGTCCCGACGACGGGGCGGCGTATATGGCGGCCCTGGAGCGGCTGCTGGCCGGCGGCGTGCGGGCCCTGGTGCTGCGGGGCATCCCCTCGGAGCGGCTGGACGAACAGCTGGAGCGGCTCAGGGCGGAAAAGATACCGGTGGTTGCCTATAACGAGGATGTGCCCAAAGAACTGCGAAGCTGCTTCGTGGGCCAGGACGACCGGCGCAGCGGCGCCTGCGGGGCGTTTCTGATGGAGCAGCTGTGCCCTGGGGGCGGCAGCGTGCTGATCGTGGGCGTGACGGAGGAGAACTATTCCAGCCGGGAGCGTATCGCCGGCTTTGCGGACTATTTCGAGAAGAACGGGGCGGGGGCCATGGACCTGTCCCACGTGATATACGGCGGGGGACGGCATGAGCTGGCCCTGGCGCGGACGGGGAAGAGCCTCCGGGCGATCCCGGACCTGAAGGGCATATTCGTCGGCGGCGCGGGCCTGTCCGGCGCGGCCCAGGCGGTGGAGGACGCCGGCCTCTCAGGGAAGGTGAAGGTGGTCGGCTACGACGCGACGGGCACCAACATCGCCTACCTGAAGCGGGGGACAGTGCAGTTTCTCATTGACCAGGACCCCTATGCCCAGGGCTATGGGGCCGTGCAGGTGCTGGCGGACGCCATCTTCCAGAACACCGCCGTGGAGGCGAACGGACGGGATACGGGCATCCGCATCGTGACCCCCTATAACTGCTGAGAAAAAATATTGATTTTATACAATAACGTGCGCTCGATTTCTCCTTTTTCAACAGGGGCGAAATGGGTGGGATTTTGTTGACTTTAAATAATCACTTTGATAAAATATCAGCATGCTTTGGGGATTTTGGGCAATCCCCCGCATATAAAAAGCATAGAACGGACCGCAGAGCGGTTGGAAGGAGGAATGATCCATGAAAAAGATGATCCGAAGCACCAATGACCTTCTTCTGGCGATCCTGATGGGAGCTGTTTCCATCTTCCTTCTGGTCAGCAAGAGGATAATCACGGGTGTGGAGAATGGCCTCGGCGGCATTTGGGCGCAGGCGAGCACGTACATACACCTGCTGGCAGGCATCCTGCTGGCGCTGTCGGTGCTGCAGCTGCTCTATGCCATCAACTTCAAACGGGATGAGACCCAGCACACGAAGCTGACGATCCCCATTTCCCGGGAGATCATAGTGACGGCCGTCGCGCTGGTGGCCTATGCGCTGCTGCTCCCCATCCTGACGTTCTTTCCCTGCACCCTCGCGCTGAACATCGTCCTTTGCGGCGTCTTTGCCATGAAGGAGAATCAGGGCGATCCGGAGCTGAACGGGAAGCTGCCCAAAAAGCAGATCATCACCATCATCATCTATGCTGCGGTTCTGACCGTGGTCCTATGGGTGCTGTTCACCCAGATCCTGAAGTGCGTACTGCCCTGACGGAGCGGGAAACAGCGTGATAACAACTTACGAATCAAAAAAATTATTGAGAAGGAGAAAACAATGAAAAAGATCGTTTCGCTCGCTATCGTTGCCGTGATGCTCCTTGGCTTGCTGGCTGGCTGCGGCGGCGGAGGCTCCAAGGCCTACCCCAACAAGGACGTGCAGATCATCGTTCCCTACGCCCCCGGCGGCGGCTCTGACAACCTGGTGCGCGGCACCATGCAGTACCTTGATCTGGGCGCGACCACGGTCGCCGTCAACGTGGACGGCGCTTCCGGCTACATCGGCGCTCTCCAGGGCTTCAACAGCAAGAACGACGGCTACACCATCATGACCCACAACGAGATGGACCTGATCTCCTACTCCATGAGCGGTCAGGCTGAGGTGGAGCTGTACAGCGAGCTGGAGTACATCTGCGACGTGGTCACCGACTACAACCTGCTGTGCACCAGCCCCGCCACCGGCTGGACCACTGCCCAGGACGCCATTGATTACATCAACGAGCATCCCGGCGAGGTGAAGGTGGGCTCCACCGGCTCCAACAACGTCAACTACGGCACCACCATGGAGCTGCTCAAGGCCATGGGCGTGTACGACAAGGTCACCATCGTCCCCTATGACGGCGGCGCTGCCAGCGAGACCGCTCTGCAGGGCGGCCACATCCAGCTGGAGGTCAACTCCCTGGCCGATACCAACTCCTACATTGCCGCTGGCACCAACATCCCCCTGCTCATCTGCAACGACAAGCGCATCGACGCCTATCCCGACCTGCCCACCACCGTTGAGACCGGCTACGACGTGACCTACGGCAAGCCCCGCGGCTTCTTCGCCCCCAAGGGCACCGATCAGGAGATCCTGGACTACATCGCCGGCAAGATGGAAGAGGTCTGCAAGAACGAGGAGTTCGTCGAGGCCATGGCCAACCTGGGCTTCACCGTGGACTTCGTGCCCGGCCCCGAGGCCAAGGAGCGTGCGCTGGCCTGGGCTGAGAGCCTGACCCCCGTCTTCGAGGAAATGGCCAAGATCGGCAGCTAAAGATACACACCAAGCGCTTTGACTATGGTCCTGCGTAAAAGCAGGCAGGAAAGGAGAGGATGACGCTTGTCAACCATCTTACTTGGCTTCCAATATGTCTTCAGCGACCCGATGTGTATCCTGCTGATGCTCGTGGGCGTGTTTGTCGGCATCATCTTCGGCAGCATCCCCGGCCTGACGGCTACCCTCGGCGTCACCCTGTTCATCCCCTTTACGTACACCATGGCGCCGGTGCAGGGCCTGACCATGCTGATCGCCGTCTACGTAGGCGGCATCAGCGGCGGCCTGATCACCGCGACG
>CANRMG010000133.1 GCA_947631675.1 uncultured Oscillospiraceae bacterium | reverse complement strand
GGTGAAGAGCTACGCCATGGTGAACGTGGCCCAGTACCAGATCGTGGCCACCGGCTCCACGGTGTCCGCCTGCGAGAGAACTTATGTAAACCTCTTAAACGAGCGGGGCGTGATCGCCGGCGGCGGCCTTCCCGAGGCCCAGGGCGAGGCCAAGGGGACCATTGAGGAGATACGCACGGCGGTGCTGGACGGCACCAGCTGGTATTATATCCGCCTCAAGGGTGAGGACGTGTTCTACGCCGTATCCGCCGCCCAGGACCAGAACGTCATCGTCCTGGATGAGGGCGACGAGGTCGCCATCTCCCACGCCATCCCCGGGGAGGGGGAGACACCGGCCATTCTGGAGGCATATGCCCTTGTCATCGGTGGTTGAGCCGTGAAGATCATACGCGCGCCCTATATCAGCCAGGCGGGCCGCTGGCCCACCGGCTGCGAGAGCGTCAGCGCGGTGATGCTGCTGAACTATCTGGGCGTGGATATATCCGTGGACGATTTTATCCGGGACTATCTGCCCCTGGGCAGCTTTGAGACCCGGGCCGGAGAGACCTGGGGTCCGGACCCCAGGGAGACGTTCTGCGGCAGCCCCTATGACGAGAACGGCATGGGCTGCTATGCCCCGGTGATACGCGGGGCACTGGAGAAAGTGTTAAAAGATTATGTAAACTTTAATGCACTCCGGGCGGTGGACGAGACGGGCACGGATATGGACACGCTCCTGCGCCGGTATATCGACCGGGACATGCCGGTGGTGTACTGGGCGTGCATCGACATGCGCCCGCCGGTCCGGGGTCCTGCCTGGCGGCTTTTGGGCAGCGGCGAGCGCTTCGAGTGGGTCTCCAACGAGCACTGCATGCTCCTGGTGGGGTATGACGAGGAGGGCTGCTGGTTCAACGATCCCCATGAGGGCCGTGGCCTCGTCCGCTATCCCAGGAATTTGACAGAGGACCGGCACCGGGCCCAGCGGGCCATGGCCGTGGCGGTGAGACGTTCAGAAAAGTGAATGAAAAAGCGGCGCGGCAGTTTCTCTGCCGCGCCGCCCCTCTTTTTACAGAGGTGCTTACTTCATGCCGTTCTCGTAGGCCTCGATCATCTTTTTGACCATCTGGCCGCCGACGGAACCGGCCTGCTTGCTGGTCAGGTCGCCGTTGTAGCCCTGCTTCAGGTTGACGCCCACCTCGGTGGCGGCTTCCATCTTGAAGCGATTCATCGCGTCGCGGGCATTGGGGTTCACAAGCTGATTGGAATTCTTAGCCATTTTCGTTTTTACTCCTTTCCGCTGCATTGACAAGCGGAGGATCGGCTGTCCAAAACGGTATGGAAACCATTTTGCAATGCCGCCCTGTTGACTTGTCGGCTATATGTTCTGCATTTTTCCCCGGATTATAAAAACCAATTTTTGTCGGCGCAGGGAAGGCACAGCAGGACGGAAACTGGAAAACGCGGCATCTATGCGGCGGAGCAGCGGTGGAAATAGGCGGCCAGGATGGCCAGAAACTCCGCGGCGGTCGGCCTGTGGGGCAGAGGGCGCGAGGCCAGCTCCTCCAGAAGGTCCCGGTTCGTGAGCCAAGCGGTCTTGGAGACTGTATAGATACTGCGCACCGCACAGTAGCAGGTGATGCCGTAGTGCCTGGCTACCTCTGGATAGAGCCACTTCGCGGCCAGCAGCAGGCGGTCAGGCTGCTCGGCGGCGAGATAAACGGCGTAAGCGGTATGGAAGAAACCGGTATGGTCAGCGGTGACACCGAGGCGGTATAAGAGGTCGTATATCTGAATGATATTTTCCGCCGGGAAGGATACGTCATTCGTCATGTTCCAGCAGCTTGAGTATCTCCATCGAATGAAACACGAGCTTTTCCTGTTTTTCCGCAGGGAGGCCGGCGAACCACTCCAACTGGCCCATAAAGGACCGGACGCCATCCATCCGTTTGACAGGCTGGCCGCCAAAGACCAATTCATCCAGCGAGCAGTGCATGGCGCACGCTATACGAATCAGGGTATCGAGAGTGGTATTTCCATCTGTCATGACCGACTGAATGGTAGATCTGGCAATGCCGAATTCCAGAGAAAGCTCGGCCAGAGACTTGCCCTGGGCATGTTGATACGCTCTCAGATTATCTGACAGGTGATTGGTTTTTTCCACATGATCCTCCCCCTTCGTACATAAGAGGATAAGGGAAAATATGGATTTTGGATGGACGATTTTTCGGTTTATCAGGCCGAAATTTCGGCGATTTGGACGATCATCCCTACGAGATGGGCTTGGGAATGCGCCCCTGACATGTGTAAAATGAAGGATATTACACAAGACGGGGGATTTTTTATGCGGACGATCAAAGAGGGACAGCTTGAGGATTTTGCCCGGTATATGGAGGAAGAAGAACGGGCGCCGGCCACGGTGAAGATGTATGTGCGGACCATAGAAGAGCTCATGGCCTGGCTGGCCGGGCGGGAGGTCACCAAGGAGCTGGCCGTGGCCTGGAAGGAATACCTGCTTGACCAAAGCTTTGCTCCGGCTACGGTGAACGCGAAGATAGCGGCGGTGAACGCCTTCTTCAAGTTCTGCGGCTGGCAGGACTGCTGTGTAAAGGCCCTGCGGCTCCAGCGCCGGGCCTTCCGGGACCCGGGGCGGGAGCTGACCAAGGCGGAATATGAGCGGCTGGTGGCCGCAGCCAAAGACAGCGGCAGGACCCGTCTGGCCCTGCTCATGGAGACCATCTGCGGCACGGGCATCCGGGTGTCGGAGGTCGAGTACATAACGGTGGAAGCGGCCCAGGCAGGCCGGGCGGAGATCGCCTTGAAGGGGAAGGTACGGACCATCATGCTGCCGGGGAAGCTGTGCCGGAAGCTTTTGAAATACGCCAAAAAGCAAAAAATCGCCTCTGGCGAGATCTTTCTCACCAGAAGCGGGAAAAGCCTGAGTCGGCGGCAGATATGGGCGGAGATGAAGGCGGTGTGCTCTTTGGCAGGCGTGGAGCCGGGCAAGGTGTTTCCCCACAACCTGCGGCACTTGTTCGCCACGACGTTCTACCGGGCCTGCCATGACATCGTAAAGCTGGCAGATGTGCTGGGCCACTCCAGCATCAACACGACCCGAATCTACCTCATCACCACCGGCATAGAGCACGCCAAGACGTTGAATCGATTGGGATTGGTCAGTTAGCCGGGATACAACATAATATGTCTTCTGTAGAATACCAATTTCCTTTTTGGATTATATACTACATACTCGCTGTTTGCAAGGACGAATTGTTTTCCACTTATAGGCGAGTTTGAGCTCATTTAAATGAATCAAGGCACAAAAATGGGGCCGTCGAAAAATATATTTGCGGCGGCTTTCGCTTTTGCGCCTTTTTTGATACCCCTTTCCGAGATTACGGCATCAAGTTCAAACGCCCCATGTTCCGCGGCCTGCCGAATAGAAGGTGATCGACGGCAGAAGACATATTTTGTCTTTGTATACGGCGAGCAGCCGGAGAGGGGGCCAGGCAAATGCAGGAGCTTGTGGATGTGCGCCGCCAGCCACAACGGAAGCGCCCTGTTGTGCGCCCCGATCAGACTTCCGGCCTCCAGATGCGGCAAGAGGATATCGACCGTTTTATTGTTGAATGGAGCGAGGACCAACACCGGGAGGGCACGACCAAAAGGTATCGCATGGCGCTCCTGAAGCTCTACGATTGGCTGCCGCAGGACAAGCTTATCCGTGCGGATACCATGAGCCAGTGGCTGGACGAACTGGCGAGCGGCGGATACTCCCACAGGACCCTGAATTATCTGGGCGCGGTATGCAACCGCTGGCTTAAGTACATGGGGGCGCAGGAGTACCGGAAAAAAGAAAAATACGACCCGAGCAAAACATCCCAGCCCGCCGCGACCCGGGAGGAGTACCACCGCATGCTGGACGCGGCGAAGGAACGGCGGGATGAGCGGTCATTTCTCCTGATAAAGGTGTTCGCCAATACCGGCATTTATGTCCAGGACCTGGGCCTGCTGACAGTGAAAACGGTCAGCGCCGGTGAGGTCAGGACCGACAGAAGGACGATCCATCTTCCGCCGAGCCTGTGCGGGGAGCTTTTGAGCTATGCGGACTTCCATGGAAAGCCGGGGATGATCTTTGGCACGAGGACAGAGAATGTGCTCCAGGAGGCCAGGATAGCTGGCTGCCTGAAGGCAGTGAGCCAGGCGGCAGGCCTTGCCGACGGGAAGGGTACGCCCCACAGCCTGCAAAAGCTCTATTGGAACACCAGAGCAGAGATGGAAGCGGAAGGCGTTTCCGATTTGGACCAGGCCATGGATGAGCTGATGGAACGGGAACAGGCTTCCTATGGCTGGAGGGTATGACGGTGCAGGACAATGATGGCTTCCAGATGCGGCCGGAGGATATGGAGAGTTACCTCGCCTCCCTTGCGGAAGACTATACCCCCAAAACAATAGCCCGCTACCGGTACTTGCTGCGGGTGTTCTATGACGCCCTGCCGGCGGACAAGAGGATACGCAAAAACACCCTCGCCGAGTGGTCCGCCAAGGCGGTAGACAGTTATTCTCCGAATTATATCGACAGGGTATGCGGCGCCTGCAACGCTTGGCTGCGGTATATGGGACACGGGGACTGTCAGCGGTCCGGCCCAGGGGCTGTTTCGTCCGAACCAGGGCAGGAGATCACCCGGGAGGAATACCTTCATATGCTGGACACGGCAAAGTTTTTTGGCCGGGAGCAGGCATACCTGCTGGCCAAGGTGTTCGTCACGACCGGCATCTCAGCGCCGGAGCTCTCAGAGGTGACGGCAGAGGCTGTCCGAATGGGAAAGCTTGAAACTTCCAGTGGCGCCGTTTCGCTGCCGGC
>CANRMG010000132.1 GCA_947631675.1 uncultured Oscillospiraceae bacterium | reverse complement strand
CGCATGGACGACACCAACCCCGCCAAGGAGGACACCGAGTACGTGGACGCCATCAAGGAGGACATCCACTGGCTGGGGTTCGACTGGGGCGACCGGTTCTTCTACGGCAGCGATTACTTTGAAAAGACCTACGAGCTGGCCGAGGGTCTGATAAAGAAGGGTCTGGCGTACGTGTGCGAGCTGACGCCGGAGCAGTTCCGGGAATACCGGGGCGACGTGGGCACCCCCGCCCGCAGCCCCTGGCGGGACAGGCCCATCGAGGAGAGTTTGGACCTCTTTCACCGCATGCGGGACGGGGAGTTCCCCGAGGGCAAGTATACCCTGCGGGCGAAGATAGACCTGGCCAGCGGCAACTTCAATATGCGCGACCCGGTCCTCTATCGCATCCGCTACATCGAGCACCACCGCCAGGGGACGAAGTGGTGCGTCTTCCCCATGTACGACTTCGCCCACCCCATCCAGGACGCTCTGGAGGGCATCACCCACAGCCTCTGCTCCCTGGAATATGAGGACCACCGGCCGCTGTACGACTGGGTCATCAACAACGTAGACGTGCCCTCGAAGCCCCGGCAGATCGAGTTCAGCCGCCTCGGCATCAACTACACCGTCATGAGCAAGCGCAAGCTCCGCAAGCTGGTGGAGGAAAAGTACGTCTCCGGCTGGGACGACCCCCGTATGCCCACCCTGTGCGGCCTGCGCCGCCGGGGCTATACGCCGACTTCCATCCGCACGTTCATCAACCGCATCGGCGTTTCCAAGGTCACCAGCACGGTGGAGTACAGCTTCCTGGAGCACTGCCTGCGGGAGGAGCTGAACCTCTCCGCTCCCCGGCGGATGGCGGTGCTGCGGCCCGTGAAGCTCATCATCACCAACTACCCCGAGGGTCAGGCCGAGACCTTCGAGATAGAGAACAACAACCTGGACGAGGCCGCCGGGACCCGGCCCGTGACCTTCAGCCGGGAGCTGTGGATCGAGAGCGAGGACTTCATGGCCCAGCCCGTGCCCAAGTATAAGCGCCTGTACCCCGACGGCCCTGAGTGCCGCCTCAAGGGCGCGTACCTCATCAAATGCACCGGCTGCGAGACGGACGAGGCCGGGAACGTCACCGCCGTGCTGGCGGAGTACGATCCCGACTCCCGGGGCGGCGACCCTGCCGACGGCCGGAAGGTGAAGGGCGGCACCCTCCACTGGGTCAACGCCGCTGATGCCGTGGACGCGGAGGTCAGGCTCTACGACAACCTCTTCGCCGACCCGGAGCCCGACGCGGCAGAGGATTTCCTCACCTGCCTCAACCCGGACTCCCTGGAGGTGCTCACCGGCTGCAAGGTGGAAAAGTGCCTGGCGGACGCCAAGGCCCCCGAGAGCTTCCAGTTCCTGCGCACCGGATACTTCGCCGTGGACAACAAGGACTCCACGCCCGAGCACCTGGTGTTCAACCGGGCCGTAGCCCTGAAGGACACCTTCAAGCCCAAGGCGTAAACAACACAAAAAACGCCCCGCTCACAATGTGAGCGGGGCGTTATTATGTCTATATCACTTGCCCAGATAGCGCATAATGAGGGCGCAGACCTCGGCCCGGGTGGCAGTGGCGCCGGGCTTCAGGCTCCCGTCGCCATAGCCGGTGAGAAGGCCATTGCCTGTGGCCCAGGCCACGGCGTCTTTCGCGTAGCCCTGCACCGCGTCGCCGTCCGTGTAGGACGAGACCGACGCGGCGGAGGCCGCCGCCGGGCTGCCCGCCAGACGGTACAGCATGGTCACCAGCTGTTCCCGGGTGACGGCGCTGTTGGGGGAAAAGGTGGCCGCCGTGGTGCCGGTAGTGACCCCTGCGGAGGCCGCCCAGCCAGCCGCAGAACCGACCTCACCGGTGGTATCGGAGAACACATTGGCCCCGCCGGGGGAACCCATGGCCCGGTAGAGCATGGTCACGGTCTGGCCCCGCGTGGTTGTACCGTTGGGATTAAAGGTGCTGTCCGTGACGCCCTTGACGATGCCGCTGGAATACGCCTTCTCAATGGGGTCTGCATACCACTGGTCAGAGGCCACATCGGTGAAGGTGCCGCCCGTCTGCGGGGCGGCGCCTGTCTCCGGTGTTGCCTCACCCTGGGGCATCGTGGTGGGGACCTGGTAGTGTTCGCCCTGCTTCACGCAGGCAATGACGAACGCCTTCGCGCCCAGGTCAACTTTCAGCACATAAGCGGTGGAGCCGGCCGGGATGTCGCTGGCCGCCGGACCGGTGGGCTCGTGGGTATCGGCGATGCAGCCACCCTCCAATATCTCCATCTCAAAGCCGGGCGCCGTCCAGACCTCGAACACACTGCCGGTCGCGATGGTCCCGTCATCGAGGGTCAGGCAAGTTACTCCTCCATATTCATAGGGGTCGGCACCGACGCCGCCTACGACACCACCGTTGTCTCCATGCCCATACCATACGTCATTGTAAAATACATAAGGGACCAGTTCCGGGAGCGTATCCTGGGTAGTTACCACGTTCACCGTGACCGTGCCCTGCTGGGGGACTGTCAGATACACATTACGGAGGTTCGACAGGGAGTATCGCTGATTGCCGTTATCGCCCGGCCCTTCCGAATAAAAATTGCAGGATACTCTGTTTTCTATCACCGTGGCGTTATCCACAGCCATATCATACTGTGCTTTCATAAAATATCGCACTTCGCTGCCGGGGCGGACAGATACCGACGTGGGGACAGTTACCCCGTCATACGTGCTGTATCTGTGGCTCTCGCCCGCCGTGTCCTCGTAGACGATGGTATTGACATGATCCGCCGCACCGGTGAGATTCACCGTCACCCCCTGGGCCGCGGCGGCCTGGGGCGCGTCCTCCACGGGAGCTTCCTTCGCCGCAGGAGCTTCTTCTGTCGGAGCCTCTTCCGCCACAGGTGCGGCCTCCTCCACCGGCGTCTCCTCCGCCACAGGTGCGGCCTCCTGCATGGGGGCGGCCTCTTCCGCCGCCGGGGGCACTTCCAGCCCCTCCGCCGCCAGGGCCGGCATACCCGCGCCCAGCACCATGACCGCGGCCAGCACCCCGCTCAGCCATTTCTTACTCATATCGCAAAACCTCCTTTGAAAGAACTCGTTTCCTTTTTGTAATCTTTGTAAGCACCATATACCATGGATCATGTAATTACAACCTTTTTGGCGCAGGTGGTCGTTTTTACGGCGTAAACGGTCATATTTCCCGGCCGGCACTTCGTTGACAAGGGCGGGCGGGTGTATTATAGTCATAGCATGAACGTATACGATTTCGACAAGACCATATACCCCCGGGACAGCACGGCCCAGTTCTATCTCTGGTGCCTGCGCCGCTATCCCAAAACGTGGCTCACCCTGCCCTGCACGGCCTGGGCCTTTGTCTGCCTGGGCCTGAAGCTGAAGAAAAAGACTGCCTGCAAGCAGATATTCTACCGCTTTCTGCGCCATGTGCCCGCCGCCGCGCCGGAGACATTCTGGCGGGAGCACATCGGCGATATGTGCCCCTGGTACCTGGCCCAGAAGCGGCCGGACGACCTGGTGATCTCCGCGTCGCCGGAATTTCTGCTGCGGCCCGCGGCCCGGGCCATGGGCTTTGCGCTGATCGCCTCCCCCGTGGAGCAGGCCACCGGCATATACAGGGGCGAGAACTGCCACGGTCCTGAGAAGGTCCGCCGGTTCCGGGACGCCTACGGGAACGCCCCCATCGAGGGCTTCTGGTCCGACTCCCGCTCCGACACCCCTATGGCGGAGCTGGCCCAGCAGGCATATCTCGTCACCAGCACGGGGAATGTCCCCTGGTGACGGACAGTTGTCCGCGTGGAAAATCCTGGATATTCGTCCTTTTGGGTCCATTGTCCAATGTGTCGAAAATGGCTGTCAAAAATTTGGAAAACATCTGCCTTTGTCACTATTGAAAAGCTGTCCTCACTCATAGTAAAATGAGTTATCGAGGGCTGCTGGCCGACGGAGGTGTATTCCCCATGAAGCTGCTGGAGGATCGTATCCTGCGGGACGGGAAGGTGCGCGCGGGCGGCATTCTGAAGGTGGACGCCTTTTTGAACCACCAGATGGACGTGGAGCTGTTCTGTGAGCTGGCGAAGGCTTGGCACGAGGCGTTCAAAGACGACAACGTAACAAAAATACTGACCATCGAGGCATCCGGGATAGGGCTTGCATGTATTGCGGCCCAGGAGTTCGGGTGCCCTGTTTTATTCGCTAAAAAGACAAAGACCAAGAACATCGACGGCCAGGTCTACTCCACCCGGGTGGCCAGCTATACCCACGGCTACATATACGACGTGATCGTGGCGAAGGACTACCTTCTGCCCACGGACCGGGTTCTGCTCATCGACGATTTCCTGGCCAACGGCGCGGCCCTGGAGGGTCTGTGCGACCTGGTGCACCAGGCGGGCGCCACCCTGGTGGGCGCGGGCATCGCCGTGGAGAAGTGCTTCCAGCCCGGCGGTGCGCGCCTGCGCGAGCAGGGTCTGCGCATCGAGTCCCTGGCCCGCATCGCGTCCATGTCGGACGACAGTCTCGTTTTTGAAAACTGACGGACAGGCCCTTATCGGGGCTGCCCGTTATTTTATTTCTTCGTTTTCCCTGAAAAATACATATAAATACAGGAGGCTAATCATGAAAAAGTTCTTCTCCCTGCTGCTGGCTCTGTGCCTGGTGATGAGCCTGAGCGCCGCGGCCTTCGCCGACGGCGGCATCGCTCCCGAGGACCTGAAGATCGGCATGGTCTGCATCGGCGACAACAACTCCGGCTACGACATCGCTCACATCACCGGCCTGGAAACGGCTATGGAGACCGTGGGCGTGCCCGCCGAGAACGTCACCTACAAGTACAACATCGGCGAGGACGAGACCGCGGCCGACGCCTGCTACGACCTGGCCGAGGGCGGCTGCC
>CANRMG010000131.1 GCA_947631675.1 uncultured Oscillospiraceae bacterium | reverse complement strand
CAGATGAAGGCGGACAGCCGGGGCGTGCTGCTGCACACCTATTACGGCCCGCGCATCGGGCAGGACGATATGTCCCGCCTCATCCGGCCCATGGACAGGGGCTTTTCCGCCAACCCCGCGGACGCGGGCGAGGACCGGTGCTATTCCCTGGACACGCTGCCCTGCGAGTATCCCTGCGCCGGCGGCGGCGACATGCGCGTGCCCGCCCTGGAAGCGGAGTTTGCCGACGGCGCCGCCGCGCCGGACCTGCGCTTTGCCGGATGCCAGCAGCGGCCGGGCAAATACGCCCTGCCGGGCCTGCCCGCCTTTCACGGGGAGGACTGGGAGACGCTCACCGTCCGGCTGGAGGACGTCTCCGCCGGTCTTTCGGCGGAGCTTCTTTACGGCGTGCAGGAGGAATATGACCTCATCACCCGGGCGGTCCGCATCGTAAATACCGGCCGCGGACCCGTCACGCTGCGGCGGGTCATGAGCCTTGCACTGGACATGCCGGAGGCGGAACTGGATCTGGTGACCCTGTCCGGCGCCTACGCCATGGAGCGCATGCCCCGCCGGGCGGCTCTGCGGCCCGGCGTACAGGGCGTGGGCAGCGTCCGGGGCACGTCCAGCCACCAGCATGACCCTTTCGTGGTCCTGTGCGAGCCCGGCGCGGGAGAGGAGCACGGGCGCTGCTACGGGGCCATGCTCCTCTACAGCGGGAACTTTCTGGCTGAGGCCGAGCGCAGCCAGTATGAGACGGCCCGTCTGGTCCTGGGCGTCCATCCCCGGCGATTCTCCTGGACCCTGGCCCCGGGGGAGAGCTTCACCGCGCCGGAGGCGGCGCTGCTCTGCTCCCCCGACGGGCTCGGCCCCATGAGCCGCCGGCTGCACCGCGCTATACGAAACTGCCTGGTGCGGGACCCCTATGCCGGTCGCCGCCGTCCGATCCTCATCAACAGCTGGGAGGCGGCCTATTATGACTTTGACGCAGACAGCCTGGTATCCATGGCCGCGTCGGCGGCGGAGCTGGGCGTGGAGCTTTTCGTGGTGGACGACGGCTGGTTTGGCCGCCGCAACAGCGACCGCTGCGCCCTGGGCGACTGGTACATCAACGAGGAGAAGCTGCCCGGCGGCCTGGCGGCGCTGGGAGAGCGCATACGGGCGCTGGGCATGAAGCTGGGCCTGTGGATCGAGCCGGAGATGGTCAGCGAGGACAGCGACCTCTACCGGGCCCACCCGGACTGGGCCCTGGGCTACGTGGAAAGGCCCCGCAGCCACAGCCGCAGCCAGCTGGTGCTGGATTTCTCCCGGGCCGAGGTGCGGGACTGCATATTCCAGCAGCTTCGCGCCGTCATCGACAGCGCAAAGGTGGACTACATCAAGTGGGACATGAACCGCAGCCTCACGGAGGTCTGGTCCGCCTCCCTGCCCCCCGAGCGGCAGGGAGAGGTATACCACCGGTACGTGCTGGGAGTATACGAGCTGCTGGAGCGGTTTCGCCGGACCTGGCCGGATATGCTCATCGAGGGCTGCTCCGGCGGCGGCGGGCGCTTTGACGCGGGCATGCTCTACTATACGCCCCAGATCTGGTGCAGCGACAACAACGACCCCATCGACCGGCTGCTCATCCAGGGCAGCACCTCTCTCGCCTATCCACCCTGCACCATGGGCGCCCATGTAGCGCCGGTGCCCAACTATCTAACCGGCCGCGTCACCAGCCTGGAGGTCCGGGGCACGGTGGCCATGGCGGGGGTCTTCGGCTTCGAGCTGGACCCGCGGACCCTCACGGCGGAGGAGAAAGAGACTGTCCGCCGCCAGGTGGAGGCATACAAGCAGCGGTGGGAGCTTACCTATGAGGGCGGCTATTACCGGCTGACAGACCTGTTCCGCCCCGGCCCCTATGTGGCCTGGGCCATGGTATCGCCGGACAAGACCCTGGCCCTGGCCAGCGTGGTGTACACCCAAAACCGGGCGGCACAGCCGGTGCGCGCCCTGTGCCTGCGGGGCCTGGACCCGGAAAAGCGTTACCGGGTCAACGGCGGCGCGGAGCGCTGGGGCGGCGCCGCGCTCATGGCGGGAGGCTTCCCCCTGCCGCCCCAGCGGGGGGATTATGACTGCCTGACGCTTTTTCTGGAGGCGGAGTGAGCTAATCGGCCCCTGCAACCGGCCACCATCGGCAGCAAAAAGTCCAGACCGCATCCGTACCGGTGCGGTCTGGACTTTTTATTGGGTACGCCCCACAGGGACGTGCCTTTCAGTTGGTGATCAGTGCCTTCTTCCGCCATGCGCCCCGGCGGTAGGCGATGTAAGTCAGCAGCGCGCCCATGGCCCAGGAAAAGAAAAGGGACCCAAACAGCGCCTGGGGCTGGCCCTTGGGAAAGGCCTCTGTGCGGGTGAGAAAGGCCAGGCCATAGGCGATGGGCACCCGCAGCACGATGGTGCTGATCATGGTGATCCACATGGGCGTGGCGGTGTCCCCCGCGCCCCGCATTACGCCGCCCAGCACCTGGGTCACAGCCACGCAGATATAGCCCACCGCGAGAATGCGCATCATGCGCACCGCCATGTCCATCAGCTCCGGGGTATCTGTAAAGAGGTCGAAGAGATACCGGCCGGCAAACAGCAGTATGACCGTGATGGTGGCGGAGGTGGCCAGGGCCATGAGTCCGCCCTGCTTCGTCCCCTGCTCCACCCGGTCCAGGCGTCCCGCGCCCACGTTCTGGCCGGCGTAGACGCTCATGGCCTGGCCGAAGCTCATGTTGGGCATCATAGCGAAACCGTCCACCCGCATGATGATCACGTTACAGGCCATCACCATCTCCCCCATGCTGTTGGTCAGCGACTGGACCACCAGCATGGCCACGGACATGATGCCCTGGGTGATGCCGGAGGGCACGCCCAGCTTTATGATGCGCCAGGCGGTGTCCCTGCGCATGCGCAGGGTGCTTAAGTTCAGGTCGAACACCTCCCGCATGTGCATCAGCTTTACGAAGCACAGCACCGCGGAGATGGCCTGGGCAATGATGGTAGCCAGTGCCACGCCGGGCACGCCGAGGCCAAAGCTTGCCACGAACCACACGTCCAGGAAGATGTTGAGGACAGTGGCCAGCAGCAGAAAGCCCAATGCGGAGAAGGAATCCCCCAGGCCCCGGAGGATGCCGGAGAGGATGTTGTAATAGGTAAAGCCCGCCGCGCCCAGGAAGAATATCTTCAGATACTGGGCGCACCAGTCGAATACAGACGCGGGCGTGCTCAAAAGCCGCAGCAGCGGCTCCGTGATGAGAACGCCGATGACCATGGTGGCCACGGAGGTGATGGCGGCCAGGGTCACGCAGTTGCCGATGGCCTTGGAAAGGCCCTCCCGGTCGCCTGCGCCGAAGCGCTGACTTATGACGATGCCCGCGCCGGTGGATACGCCCACGAACACGGCCAGTAGCAGGTTGAAGATGGGCATGCAGGTGCCCACCGCCGCCAGGGCGTTGTCCCCCACGTACTTGCCCACCACGATGGAGTCCACCGTGTTATAAAGCTGCTGAGCCAGATTGCCGATGAGCATGGGCACGGCAAATTCCATGATCCGCTTCCAGGGCGCGCCCTCGGTCATGTCCCTGGCGGTGAAAAGCTCCCGGAGCTTCATTTGATCCTTCCCTTCTTTTTATATCACGCGCCGCCAAGTATAACACACAATAATGTTGCGCGCAACACAGAAAGCGGATATAAACAGACGATCACGTTCGTAAATTCGTTTTTATAAGGGAAAAATGTCCCCGCAGACACCAAAAAGCCCTGCTCGAGCATCTGGATCCTCCCGGTTGGCTGATGCAGACCTTTCTTCAGCTGCCATTACAAAGGCATGAAACAGCTTTCTGCCGTTTTCATCCACCCGGAAGGAGAACTCCGGGTGCCACTGGACGGCCCATACGAAACGTCTGTCCGGCACATACGCCGCCTCAATGATGCCGTCCGGCGCGACAGCCATGGCGGACCACGCCGGCGCCAGCACCTTGACCGCCTGATGATGATAGCTGTTGACCGCGACTGCGCCATCGCCCAGCAGAGCCGCAAGCGGCGTGGACGGGACCGGCGTCACGGCGTGGACCGGCACGTCATACGGCGGACGCTGGTGGTGCTCTATTCCTGACGGATGCTGGCTGGGCAGATCCTGATACAGCGTCCCGCCCAGCGCTGCGTTGATGAACTGTATGCCCCGGCATATCCCAAAAATTGGTTTATCATGCTTCAATGCAGCATTCAGCAGCTTCACTTCCATGGCGTCCCGTTCTGGGCAGCACTCCCCACAGGTCGCACTCTTCTCCTCTCCATAGAGGGACGGGCTCACATCCTGCCCGCCGGTGAACAAGAACCCATCGCAAAGCTCCATAAGCTGGTCTATTTGCTTTTCATCGTCCGTGAGCGGCAGCATGAGAGGCAGGCCGCCGGCCTCTGCCACGCCGTCCATATAGCCCGGCAGCATCCAATAGCTTTCCCGCTGGATGTCCACCAGAGGCACGATACCAATGACAGGTCTTTTCATATATCTCCCCTCCACAAAAAAGCAGAAAAGACGTCGTCCCACCCGGAACGACGCCTTTGCCGTGTTCATATTAAAGCGCTTTTCATCTTATCTGTCAAGCACGCATATCACCTGGTTACCACGGTTTTTGCTGGTTTACTCTCCTCAAGTGTGGCAGCGAATCCAGAAGGCCCGTCCTTGCGCTTTTGCGGGTGCCATGGTATATTAGACAATACGACAAAACGCGTTTTGTGAGGCGAGGATGAATGAAAAAATCTATATTCTTGGGGATACTGGCCTCGCTTTTCTTCGCGGCCACCTTTGTGCTGAACCGCAGTATGAACCTTGGCGGCGGCTATTGGCTGTGGAGCGCCAGCCTCCGCTATCTGTTCATGCTGCCTATGACCTGGGCGCTGGCAAGCCG
>CANRMG010000130.1 GCA_947631675.1 uncultured Oscillospiraceae bacterium | reverse complement strand
GTTCATTGCCATGAATATATGGCAAAACAGCGGAGCTGTTTTGCTTCAGCCACAAAGTGGCTCGGCGCAACGCCTTACGGCGTTTCGCCATCATATAATCATGATAGCATAACAGAGAAGAAAAAACCAGTTTTGCGTAAAATATATGGCACAGCCTGGAAAACCGTGCTATAATGCTACCATCCTACAATAAGAAAGGCACATAACGATGAAAAAGTTTTTCCAGGAATTCAAGGAATTTGCCACCCGCGGCAACGTGGTGGACCTGGCCGTCGGCGTCATCATCGGCGCTGCCTTCCAGAAGATCGTGACTTCCGCGGTCAACGATCTTGTGATGCCCCTCATCGGCCTCATCACCGGCAACTCCAACTTCAACGACGCCTTCTTTATCCTGCGCCTGCCGGAGGGCGTGGCCCGGGAGCAGGTGACGAGCCTGGCCACCGCCACGGAGCTGGGCGTGACCACCTTCAACTACGGCGCGTTCATCTCCGCGGTCATCGACTTTTTGATCATGGCCTTCGTCATCTTCCTGATGATCAAGGCCATCAATAAGGCCAGCTCCCTGACCCACAAAAAAAAGGAGGAGGCGCCTGCCGCCCCCACCACGAAGACCTGCCCTTATTGCCTGTCGGAGATCCCCATCGGCGCCACCAAGTGCCCCCACTGCACCTCCGACCTGCCCGCCGGGGAAGAGGCGTAACGCGCCCCGCCCCCGCCCGGCTCATATGTACCCCAGCGACCGCAGCAGCCACAGCCATCCGGTGATGGTGAAGGCGCTGAAGAGGGTCGTGAGCACCACAACGCTAGCGGAGAGCACGCCCTCATGACCCATGTTCCGGGCCATCACATAGCCGCTCACCGTGGTGGCGGAGCCCAGCATAACGAGGATCGCCGCCAGCGCCTCCTGCCGGAAGCCCAGGGCGATGGCCGCCGGCAGAAACAGGGCGCAGAATCCGATCAGTTTCATAAAGGCAGCCGTGACGGCGGGCAGCAGCCTGCCGGCGGCTGCTTTTATATCGAAGCTGGCGCCCAGGGCCATGAGCCCCAGGGGCGTGGCCGTGCCGCCCAGGCTGGAAATGGTCTTGTTCAGTATGGAGGGCATGGGCAGCTTCAGCGCCGCCCAGAGCAGCCCCGCCAGGATGCCCAGAAGGATGGGGTTGGTGACGATGCCCTTTGCCGTCCGGCGCATGGTCTGCCCGTCCAGGCCGCGGCGCTCCTTCCCGAACAGGGACAGCACCACCACCGCCATGATGTTGTAAAGGGGCACGCTGCCGATGATCATCAATGGCGCCATGCTGGAGCTGCCGTATAGGTTCTGCATGAGGGCCATGCCCACCAGCGCGGCGCTGCTGCGGTAGGAGGCCTGGATGAATTCGCCCTGGAGGGACCGGTCGTGCCAGAGGTAGGAGAGGGCCCAGGCGATGGCGATGGACAGGACCGTGATGGCAAAGCAGAACAGCACGAATCCCGTATCCCACGCCGAATGGATGTCCACCGTCGCCAGGTCGGAGAACACCATGATGGGCAGCGGCACCCGGAACACGAACTGGTTCAGCCGCCCGGCCAGCGCCTCGTCCAGCCAGCCGAAGCGCCGGAACAGAAGCCCCAGCAGCATCATGAGGAATATGGGGACGGTGGCGTTGAGGCTGAAAAGCAGGCTGTCCATGAAAAGCTCCTTTGGGGATCGGAATGGATGTGTCTATTTGGTGAGGTCGGCGGTGTCCGCGCCCACGTAATTGATAAGGTCCTCCGGGGCCAGTTCCATCTGCAGGCCCCGCTGGCCGGCGCTGACGAAGATGCGGTCGTATAATAGGGCCGTCTCGTCGAAGAGGGTGGGCAGGGCCTTTTTCATGCCCACCGGGGAGCAGCCCCCGTGGACGTAGCCGGTGAGGGGGAGGAGCTCTTTCAGGTGTATCATCTCCACCCGCTTGTCCCCGGCCGCCGCCGCGCATTTTTTAAGGTCCAGCTCCTGGTCCACCGGGATGCAGAACACGAGAAGCCCCCGCCGGTCCCCCCGGGCCACCAGCGTTTTGAACATCCGTTCCCGGAGAACAGGGTCATCGGTGCCGCAGAGACCAGCCTCCACATACTCAAATTCCCGCACGCCGTAGGCGATGCCGGCGGCGTCCAGCAGCCGCAGGGCGTTGGTTTTCGTCTGTCCGCTCATTTGCCCATGACCTTCGTCTTCTCCACCGCGTCGATGATGGCGTCGGCGGCGGCGGCCCGGAAGGCGCTGCGCTCCAATGTGAGAACGCCCTGGATGGTGGAGCCGCCAGGGGAGCACACCGCGTCCTTGAGAGCGCCGGGATGGCGGCCGTCCGCCTGAGCCAGGGCCGCGGCCCCCTCCACCGCCGCGGCGGCGTAGCGCAGGGCCTGGGCCCGTGGCATGCCGCAGGCCACCGCCCCGTCGGACAGGGCCTCGATGAACATATAGGCAAAGGCGGGGGTGCACCCGCCGATGGTGCCGGCCACGTCCATGAGATACTCCGGGCAGGGGTCCCATATGCCCGCCCCGGCCATGGCGGCGGTGAGCGCCTCGGCGTCGCCGGGTCGGGTATCCTTTTCGCACCAGGCGATGAGCCCCTTGCCCACGGCTACGGGGGTGTTGGGGCATAGGCGGATCACGGGATACGCCCCGCCCGCCAGCTCCTGCACCCGGGCGCAGTCCATCCCGGCGGCCAGGGACACCAGCACGAACCTGTCGGTCCGGGCGGCCAGGACGGGGGCGATGGATGAGAGCAAACCCGCCATGTCCTTGGGCTTCACGCCCAGGAAGATGTATTTTGCCTGGGCCGCCGCGTCCTCCGCCGTGCCGGCGGTATAGCCCAGCTCCTTGGCCAGGGCTTCCACCTTGGCGGCGGTGCGGTTGGCGGCGATGATGTCCGAAGGCGCGGTGGCGGCGACAGCGGCGCGCGCCATGGCGCCGCCCATGTTGCCCACGCCGATAAAGCCTAACAGGTACATGAGATGTCCTCCTTTGGTATATAGAGTTGTCCCATGAATGGGACAGCGGCTGTTGCGTAATTGGAAACGGTATGGTATACTTCACCAGGGATTCGGGGACGTGGTCTCCGCCCCGGCGGCCCGTACGGCGGCGAAGGCCAGGGCCCTCGTGGCGTCCAGGCACCCCTCCATGAGCCCAAGCTCCGCAAAGGCGATGGGCAGCTCCGTGCAGGCCAGCACCACCTTTTCCGCGCCCTGTTCCCGCAGGTCTTGTAATATGGCCCGGACGGGAATGTCTGCGAGGGGCACAGAGCGGCCCTTCACAACCTCGTATATGAGGCGCATGACCTCGCGCTGCATGACCGGGGAGGGATACAGGGGCTGGACGCCCGCCTCGGTGAGGGCCTTTTCGTAGACCCCGGCCCGGACGGTGCCGTCCGTGGCCAGCACGCCCGCCTTTTTCACCCCGGCGACCCTCAGGACCGCGGCCGCCTCCCGGGGCATATGCAGCACCGGGACAGACACGGCCCGGGCCACGTCGTCATAAAAATAATGTGCGGTGTTGCAGGGCATGAGAAGCATGTCCGCCCCGGCGGCCTCCAGGCGCCTGGCGCTTTTTGTGAGCTCCGGCACCGGGTCCGGCCCGCCATGGAGTATGGCGGCGGTGCGGTCCGGGATGGCGGTGTTCACGTCGGCGATCACATGGATATGCTCCTGGTCCGAGGCGGCGCGGGTCAGGGCGATGATCTTCTCCATCAGGTCGCAGGTGGCCGCAGGGCCCATGCCGCCGATGATGCCAAGTGTCTTTTTCATATCCCCGCCTCCCGTTTTTCCCTATTTTAGGCGTACCGTGCCCCCGCGTCAAGCATTATCTCAAGGAGGACCATATCGTATGGACATACGGCCCATCGGCATATTCGACTCCGGCGTCGGCGGCCTCACCGCCGTGAAGGCCCTGGCGGCTGCGGCCCCCTGGGAGAGCTTCGTCTACCTGGGGGACACGGCCAACGCCCCCTACGGCGACAGGACGGCGGCGGAGATACGGGGCTTTTCCCGGGTCAATACGGGCTTTCTCCGGGCCCATGGGGTGAAGGCCCTGCTGGTGGCCTGCAATACCTCCAACGCCAACGCCATGGACCAGATGCTCCGGGACAACCCGGGCCTACCGGTGCTGGGCGTGATCGGGCCCGCCGCGGCCGCGGCGGCGTCCGCCACGGTCACAGGCCGCATAGGCGTACTGGCCACGGCGGCCACGGTGGCGAGCGGTGCCTATGAGAGGGCGGTGAAGGGACTCATGCCGGACGCCCAGGTCACGGCGGTGGCCTGCCCCAAGCTGGTGCCCCTGGTGGAGGGCGGCCGCACCGACCCCGCTGACGGAGAACTCATGGCCGCCGTGGCGGAATACACCGCGCCCTTGAAGGAAGCGGGCGCGGACACGGTCATATTGGGCTGCACCCACTATCCCATCATCCAGGACGCCATTCGGGCCGCCCTAGGCCGGTCTGTGTCCCTCGTCGACTCCGGCGCCGCCTCCGTGGGGGCCCTTTTGAAGGCCTTGGAGGAGCGGGATGCGTTGGGGGATAAAATAACGGCCGGCAGCCGCAGATTCTTCTGCAGCGCCGGCAAGGAGCGATTCATAAAGACGGGCTCTGCCTTCCTGGGCTGGGACATGACCGGCCAGACGGAGCAGGTAGAGCTGTAAGGAGGGACGGGACATGGCGAGAGCCGCCAATCAAAAGCTGAAGCTGCTGTATCTGGCCCGGTATCTGCTGCGCTCCTCCGACGAGGCCCATCCGGCCACGGTGGCGCAGATGATCGGCTACCTGGCCATGCAGGACATCGCCGCCGAGCGCAAGAGCATATACGACGACATGGAGGCCCTGCGGCTGTTCGGCCTGGACGTGCAGACGGTGCGCATGGGCTCCGCCACCGGCTACTTCATCGGGGAGCGGGACTTCCAGCTGCCGGAGCTGAAGCTGCTGGTGGACTCGGTCCAGTCCTCCCGGTTCATCACGGAGAAGAAGTCCCTGGA
>CANRMG010000129.1 GCA_947631675.1 uncultured Oscillospiraceae bacterium | reverse complement strand
ACCGGCGTCATCACCGACGCGGGGGTGACGGACATGAACAACATGGGCGCGGCCATGGCCCCGGCGGCCTACGAGACATTGAAAGCCCACTTCGCCGACACGGGCCGGGGACCGGATTACTATGACGCCATCGTCACGGGAGACTTAGGCGTCGTGGGCTCCCACATCCTGGCGGACCTGTTTCTCCGGGACGGGGTGGACCTGGGCGTGCGGTATATGGACTGCGGCCGGCTCATCTATTCCACCAACGGCCAGGACGTCCATTCCGGCGGCTCCGGGTGCGGGTGTTCGGCGGCGGTGCTGTGCGGCCACTTTCTCCACGGGATGCTGGAGGGCAACTGGAACCGGCTCCTGTTCGCCGCCACCGGGGCCATGATGAGCCCCACCACCAACCAGCAGGGCGAGAGCATCCCCGCCATCTGCCACGCGGTGGCACTAGAGAATAGCAGGTGTTAGTATGGATTGGATGCAGTTTTTGAGAGCGTTTCTGGTGGGCGGGGCCTTTTGCCTTGTGGGCCAGCTTTTGATAGACCTCACGAAGCTCACCCCCGCCCGCATTTTGACCGGCTACGTGGTGGCCGGGGTGATACTGGGGGCCGCGGGGCTCTATGAGCCTCTGGCGAAGTGGGCCGGAGCGGGCGCCACGGTGCCCCTGACCGGGTTCGGCAATCTCCTGGCCCGGGGCGTACGGGAGGCGGTAGCCCAGCGGGGTCTCATCGGCGCTTTCACCGGGGGCTTCACCGCCGCGGCAGGCGGCATCTGCGCCGCCATCTTCTTCGGCATTTTGGTGGCTACCATTTTTAAAAGCAAAGAAAAGTATTAGTATGACATAAGAATGGCCCCCTCTGACGAGGGGGCCGCACTATTTCAACGTGGTGCCATGGCGCTCCCTGCGTCGACAGCAGCCCTCGCGAACGTCTTCGCTTCGCTCAGCAGTATTCGTCCGATGGACGCTGCCTCCTTGGAGCGCCGTCGGCATGTGCACCCGCCCGACGGGCGGCGAGAACCGGCAGTGTCCCGGAGCGGTTGACGAGCGAAGCGAGCCTTAACGCAGGGATACTGTCGGGCGAGGCCGCCCTGGCATCACGTCGGGTCAGAAGGGCGCTTTTTCTTTATTTCTCCGCCGCCGGGGGCTCCTCCAGCTCGGACTCCGCCGGCTCCTGCAGATACAGCTTGCCGTCGTAGGTCCAATACTCCCCGTGCCCATCCGGCCAGAGGATATATACATGGTCGTCTGTGAAGTCGTAGCCTGCGTAGCCGCCGCCGTTTTCCCACATCGCCTGCTCCCAGTCCCAGAAGGCGTCCACATAGCCGGGCACGTCGTTTTCCTCCCTGGTCCACACGGTCTCGCCATTGAAGGTGATCTCGTCCACGCCGCCCACCGTCTCGTCTGGGACAAAGAACAGGTCTGGCCGCTCCGTGTGACTGGCCGGGATTCTCCAGCTCAGCACCGGATGGCACATCTCAAAGGCAAACGTGGTCTTTCCGTCCTTTTCCACCGTCTCCATGTGCGTCGCGGTCACGCCGCCATAGGTGTCGACGTAGTGGATGAAGATCTGCGGGCCCTGGTCCGTGTCGACGCGGCAGACCTGCTTCACCTCCCACTGGGAGTCCTTCACCGGCACGATGCACCAATCGCTCAGGGCCGCGATGCCCCCAATGGCGGCGGAGGCCGCCAGCACCGCCGCCAGCACGATGGCGACGATCTTCTTGCGCTTCTGCTTTTTCACCATGTCCCGGAACCGGCCCAGAGTGCTCTGTCCGCCCTTGGCGGGCTTTGCCAGCACCTGCTCCATGGCCTCGTACTCCGCCCGGCAGGCCTCGCACCCCATCAGGTGCTCCCCCACCGCCGACCGGGTCTCGGCGCTGACCACCTCGTCGTGGTACAGCGGCAGTATGTCCCGCACCACAGCGCAGGGCAGCGTATTTTTATATTCGTTCATATCATGCCTTCCTTTCTCAGCGTCTCGGTTATGGCGGTCTTCGCCCGGTAGAATGTGACCCGCGCCCAGCCCTCGGTCCGGCCGAACAGCTCCCCGATCTCGGCGAAGGACAGCTCGCCGAAGGCCCGCAGGGAGAATACCTCCTTGTAGGGCTCGTCCAGCCCATGCAGGGCCCGGTGGACCGCCATGGACATATCCCGGTCCTCCACCGTCTGCTCCACCCCGCTTGTCTCCGGCGAGGGGTCCCAGGCAAGTTCCGTCTCCCGGCCCAGCTTCTTGCAGCGGTTATACCACAGGTTCTTCGCGATGGCGCACAGCCATGTATAGAGGCTGCTCTGGCCCGCGAAGGAGCCCCGGGCCTTCATGGCCTTCAAGAAGGTCTCCTGGGTCACATCCTGGGCGTCCGCCTCGCTGCGGCACAGGGTCAGGGCGTAGCGGTAAACCGCCTCATACTCGGCGCACAGCGCCTTTTCCGACAGCTCCGGCGGCCGTTTCTTCCGGCCCATGGCCCCGCCCCCTTTCCGTACATGTACGCCCATTAGACAACTGAAACGCGTTTTCGTTACAAGGCATGAAAAAACCGCGCCCTAAAAAGGGCGCGGCTTGCATCGTTTACCCTCTCATGATGGCCAGGGCCCGGTCCGCCGCCTGGCGCAGGTATTCCTCCAGGCGCAGCTCCTCCGTCCCGGCCACGTATACCCCGCAGGTGGTGGTGGGGATGAGCACCTTCACCGCCTCGGAGCCGGACACCGCCGCCGCCATGGCAGGAGACACCTCCCCCAGGATGCCGTTGGCGAGGATCACGCCGATGGGACCGAGAATGACGTCCGCCCGGGCGGCGTTATAGATAAGGGCGTTCTCCCCGGTGGCCCCCTGGGCCGCCCCGGCCCTCAGCATGGCCCCGGTGGCGGCGGCATTGGTGCCCACCGCCAGAAGCTCCCAGCCTGCGGGCATATCCTTCGCCAGCAGCCGGGCCAGCTGCACGCCGATGCCCCCGCCCTGGCCGTCCAGGATGAGACAGCGCTTTATCTTCTCCACGGGGCGTCCCTCACTTCACCACGCCCTTGACGAAGGGACCGCGCTCCACCTTCTCCGGGCTTATCTCATAGCAGGCACGCAGCATCTCCACGGCCTTTTCGCCGGCCTCCTCTGTCCGGGCGAATATAGTTGCCAGCACGTCGCCCACGGCTACCTGGTCGCCCACCTTCTTATTGAGCGCCAGGCCCACGCCCGGGTCGATGCTGTCGCCCTTGGCCGCCCGGCCGCCGCCCAGGTGCATGCTCACGAGACCCACGTCCTCCGCCTGGATGCGCCGGACGTATCCGGCCCTGTCCGCCTTCACGTCCAGGCACGCCGGGGCCAGGGTGAGCTTCTTGGGGTCGTACACCGCCGCCGGGTCGCCCCCCTGGGCCTTCACGAAGGCGGCGAATTTCTCCAGCGCCGCGCCGCTTTCCACGGCCTTTTCCAGCATGGCCCGGGCCGCGTCGTCGTCGGCGGCCACGCCGCTCTCCCGCAGTATCTGGGTCCCCAGCACCAGGCACAGCTCCATGAGTTCGCCCCGGTACTCGCCCCGCAGGGTAGCCAGGGCCTCGTGGACCTCGATGGCGTTGCCCACGGTGACGCCCAGGGGCTCATCCATGTCCGTCACCACGGCCACCACCTTCTTCCCGGCCCGGCGGCCCACGTCGGTGAGGGCCCTGGCCAGAGCGAAGGCGTCGTCTTCGGTCTGCATGAAGGCGCCGGAGCCGCACTTCACGTCCAATACGATCACATCCGCGCCCACCGCCAGCTTCTTGCACAGGATGCTGCTGACGATGAGGGGCATGGAGGCCACCGTGGCCGTCACGTCCCGGAGGGCATAGAGCTTCTTGTCCGCCGGGCACAGGTCCGCAGTCTGGCCCGCGATGGCGAAACCCACCTCGTTGACCTGCTGGATGAAAGCCTCCTCGCTCATCTCCACGGAGAAGCCGGGAAAGCTCTCCAGCTTATCGATGGTGCCGCCGGTATGGCCCAAGCCCCGGCCGGACAGTTTCGCCATCTTCACGCCGCAGGCCGCCACCATGGGGCACAAAAGCAGGCTCGTCTTGTCCCCCACGCCGCCGGTGGAGTGTTTGTCCGCCTTCACGCCGTTGATGCCGGACAGGTCTATCTTGTCTCCCGAGTCCAGCATAGCCATAGTCAGCTCAAAGGTCTCGTCCGGCGTCATGCTCTTGAAGTAGATCGCCATACACATGGCGCTCATCTGGTAGTCGGGTATCTCGCCCTTGGTATACCCCTCGATCATCCAGCGTATCTCGTCCCGGTCCAGCACACCGCCGTCCCGCTTTTTCATGATAAGGTCGCTCATCCTCATAGGGGCCGCCTCCTGTCATTTTGTGCATATTGCGCAATTGTTTTCTGGTATTTGACCCCATTATAGCACACATTTTCCATTTTGGCTATCAGAAATAATGGGGCTTGCCTCCCATCCACAGCACGTGCTCCCCCGGCTCCTCCTCCGGGGACTTCTCTTCCCCGCTTTTGTGCGCAGGAAGGGCCGGCCTGACCTCCGCCCGGGGCCGCTCGGCGGCATACTCCGGCGTCTGGGGGAAGCAGCGCATCTGGGCAGGGCTCAGCCGCTTCGTGAGCCTCAATCGCCCCTCCGCCGGTTCCGGCACGCCCAGGTATCCGGCCTTTCCCTCCCCGTAGACCGTCAGCCGCACCACCCGGCCCACGTCGGCCATATCCGCCGTCATCACCGTGGCGGCCCCCTGGCATCCGATGGTGAGCGCGCCCTGCTTTTTCCCGTCGATATAAATTGGAATCTGCATAACAAAACCCTCCGTCATACGAAATGTATGACGGAGGGCGGTCAATTACGACAGAGACTGGTTCAGGCCGAAGCTGACGGCGATGGCGTCGTCCACCTTGGTCATGGTGGGGCCGGACAGCTTTCCCATCCTCTCCCGAAGACGGGATTTGTCCAATGTGCGTATCTGCTCCAAGAGGATCACGCTGTCCCGGGTAAGGCCGCTGTCCGGGGCCTGTATCTCGATGTGGGTGGGCAGCCGGGCCTTCCCCACCTGAGAGGTGATGGCCGCGGCGA
>CANRMG010000128.1 GCA_947631675.1 uncultured Oscillospiraceae bacterium | reverse complement strand
TATCACCAGCACCTCGATAATTCCCATGATGATGCCCTTTTTATAACCCTGCCAGGCGCAGATGACCAGGATGGCGACCAAAAGGACATGGATGACCACATTGACGGAAATGGACAAGGTGGACATGGATTCGACGATAGACTCGACCTTGGACATAAGACGCTACCTCTCGCTATAGTGTGATGGGTTGAGTGTGATATGGGTCAGAAGGTGTAGACCTCCGCGTAGTTGGAGGCGATGAGCAAGGCCTCGCCCCGGGACCGGAGCAGGGCGTACTTGAAGCCGGGCAGGCCGGTGAGCCGTCCTTTCTCGGAAAGGGAGCTGTTGTAAAGGATGGCGCCGTCGGAGCACAGGACCATGATCTCCAGGTCCGACGCCGTGAGGCACACGATGCCGCTGTCCACCTCCGCGGTGCCCAGCTCCATGCCCGTGGGGTCCAGGCTCACCAGCGTGGCGGTGGTGCCGGCCCGGTAGGGGCTGAGGGCGAAGGCGGCGCAGTTGGGTCCGTCAAAGGTGTAGCCCACCAGGTACTGGCCGGCAAAAGCGTAGGTGTTCTGCCACTCGCCTTGGGCGTTGAAGAAGAACACCTGCTCCCCGCTGAGGGCGCAGAGCCGGTCGGCGGAGAACCAGTGCACGTCCAGCAGCACCGTGTCGGCCACGAAGAAGGTGCCCTGGGAGTCCTCCCGGCTCAGATCGAAGAAGCGGATCTCGCTGCCGCTGACGGTGTAGGACAGCACCGCCATCTTCTGCCCGTCAGGGGACACGTGGGCGCTCAGGACCCAGGCGGAGGAGGAGTACCACTGGTAGACCTCGCTGAGGGTGGAGTCATATACGGTGACAAGGGCCCGGCGGCCGGTATATTTGGTGGTGACGGCTATGTAGCCCGACTCGGAGACGGTGGCGGAGATGATGTCGCCCGCCACGGCCAGCTCCTCTACGGTGCCGTCGAACCGGGCTACGGCCATCTTCGTGCCGCCCAGGTCGTAAAACACGGCGAAATCCTCACAGCCCGCGGCGGTGGGGTTCTCCATCTGCATGAGCTTGCTGGTGACGGCAGTGCCGTCACCGTCCAGCAGCTCCAGGCCCGAGGCGTTGGCCACAGCAAGGCCCCGGCCCGCAGCGGCAAAGGCCTGACCGGAGCCGGCGTCGAAGACGTACTCGTCCTCCGGCGTGGAGGCGGTGTCCACGGAGAGGATCATCCCGTCGGGGGAGAAGCTGTCCCGGTAGACATATACCACCACCGTGGCGGCCAGCAGCACCAGCGCCGCCACCAGGGCGATGATCGCGCCCACCGCGTCCCGCTGGCTGAAGGCGCCGCCCTCCTCCCGGAGGGGCTCTTCCTTCACCCGTTCCCGGCGGAAGGAGACGGCCTTTTCCCCCTTGCCGGAGGAGGCGTCGTGCCGGGGGGCGGGGCTCTCGCCCTTTTTCTTCCCCTGTACGTCCAGGCGGGCCTGCTTTCCCTCTGCGGCTGCCTCCGCCTCGGACAGCTCCTTTTGCCGCTTTACCAGCCGGGGGCCCTTGGGTTCCCTGGCCGGCTTGGCGCTGTCCGCCTTCTTCGCCTTTTCAGGCTCTTTGGCGGGCTCTGCCGTCTTGGTTTTCTTTGCCTTTTTCGGCTCCTTGGAAGGCGCCGGCGCAGCGGTTTTTTTCGCCTTTTTCGGTTCCTTGGGAGGTTTTTCCGCCTTGGGGGCTTTACCCTTGGCGGGGGCGGCCTCATGGGAGCCTCGGGGAGCCGCTTCGTGGGAGCCCTTGGCAGCGGTATCCACTTTTTTCAGGTGTTTGCTGGCCATAAGGTCTCCCCTGCGTCACGCTTGATTGCAACTATACATTATAGCACAAAACGTCAAGTTTTGTCTATGGAAACCGCTTCCATCATTTTTCCCACCGCGCCGTCGTACCAGAGCCGGTGCATATAGAGGCCCTGGGGGGGCATGGTGGGGCCGGTGAGCCGCCGGTCGCCGGCCTCCAGCAGGGCGGGGATGTCCGCCGGGGCGAGCTTCCCGTCGGAGGCGTAGACCAGCGTGCCCACGATGGCCCGGACCATGTTGTACAAAAACCCGTTGGCGCACACGGCCACGGTGATGATGTCCCCGGACCGCTCCGCGTGGCACCACTTCACAGTGCGGACGGTGGTCTTCGTCTCGGTGCCCACGCTGCGCACGGCGGCGAAGTCATGGGTGCCCACGAAGGCGGCCGCCGCCGCATCCATGACGTCCGCGTCCAGGGGCGCGGGCCAGAAGCAGGCCCGCAGGTCCAGAAACGGGTCCCGGATGCGGCTGTTGTGGATCTTATAGATATACTCCTTTTGGATGCAGGAGCCGATGGCGTTGAAATCCTCGGGAGCCTCCACCGCGTCCTGGACGGCGATGTCCGCCGGCAGGCGGGAGTTAAGGGCCAGGGGGACCCGGTCGATGGGGATAGTTGACTCCGTGCGGAAGTTGGCGCAGTAGGAAAGAGCATGGACCCCGGCGTCCGTGCGGCCGCAGCCGGTGACGTGCACGGGGTGCTGGACGGTCTTTTCCACCGCCCGCTCCAGGGTCTGCTGGACCGTGGGCAGCCCGGCCTGGGTCTGCCAGCCGTGATAGGCGGAGCCGTCGTAGGCAAGGCGCAGGGCGATGTTTCTCATATCCCCAGCCTCCGCAGCACAAGGATGCCTGCCACCAGCAGCGCGCCCAGGCCGAAGGCCACCGCGTCCTGCCAGCCCATGCGCAGCTGCTTCATGCGGGTGCGGCCCTGGCCGCCGTTGTAGCAGCGGCACTCCATGGCCAGCGCCAGCTCGTCCGCCCGCCGGAAGGCGGAGATGAAGAGGGGAATCAGAAGGGGTAGCAAAGCCTTAGCCCGCTCCGGCAGGGTGCCCGTCTCCAGGTCGGCGCCCCGGGCCTTCTGGGCGGACATGATGCGGTCCGTCTCCTCGATGAGGGTGGGGATGAAGCGAAGGGCGATGCACATCATGAGGCTCAGCTCATACACGGGCACGTGGAGCTTTTTTAAGGGCGACAGCAGCCGCTCCAGCCCGTCGGTGATGGCCAGGGGAGAGGTGGTGTAGGTCAGCAAAAACGTGCCCGACACCAGCAGCATCACCCGCAGCACCATGGACACGGCCCGCTCCAGGCCCGTGTAGGTGATCTTTATGAACCGCCAGCGGAAGAGGATGTCGTCTCCGGCGGTGAAAAACAGGTTCAGCACGCCCGTGAACACGATGATGAAAATGAGGGGCTTCAGGCCCTTCAAAAGGGCCCGGGGCCGGATGTGGGCGATGGCGGCGACGGCGGCCAGGGTTCCGAAGACCAGGATATAGCCGCCCCAGCTGCCCACCATGAAAAGGGCCGCGATGTAGACTACGGTCAGGATGAGCTTCGTCCGGGGGTCCAGCCGGTGGACCGGGGTATCGCCGGGGAAGTACTGGCCTAAGGTGATGTCCTTCAGCATGAGGCCGCCCCCTTTCCCCGCAGGGCAAGGATGGCGTCGGCCAGCTGGTCCACGGTATACACAGACGGGGGCACGGCGATGCCCTCGTTTCGCAGAAGCCCCGCGATATGGGCCGGAGCGGGCAGGTCCAGCCCGGAGGCCCGTAGCGTCCCGCTCTGGGAGAACACCGCCTCCGGCGTCCCGTCCAGGACGATGTGCCCGTCCTCCATTACCACCAGCCTGTCGCACCGGTTGGCGATGGACATATCGTGGGTGACGAGAAGGATGGTGCCGCCGCTTGCTTTCTTCCAGGCGAAGAGCTTTTCCAGAAGGTCCTCCCGCCCGGCGGGGTCCAGCCCCGCGGTGGGCTCGTCCAGCACCAGCAGCTCCGGCTCCATGGCCAGCACGCCGGCGATGGCCACCCGGCGCTTCTGGCCGCCGGACAGCTCCAGGGGGGAGCGGTCGAAGCGGTCCTCCTTCAGACCTACAAAGGCGGCTGCCTCCCGGACCCGGCGGTCGATCTCCGCCTGGGACAGCTTCAGGTTTTTTGGCCCGTAGGCGATGTCCGCGTATACGGTCTCCTCGAAAAGCTGGTACTCCGGGTACTGGAACACCACGCCCACCCGGAACCGGGCGGCGCGCATGGCGGCTTTGGAGGCATAGATGTCCTCTCCGTCCAGCAGCACCGTGCCGGCGGAGGGCTTCAAAAGGGCGTTCAAGTGGCTTATAAGGGTGCTCTTGCCACTGCCCGTGTGGCCGATAAGGCCCACGGTCTGGCCCGCCTCGATGGCCAGGTCCAGGCCGTCGATGGCGGTCTTTTCAAAGGGCGTGCCCCGGCTGTATACGTGGGTGAGGCCCCGCAGTTCTATAAGGCTCATCCCAGCGCCTCCTTTATGGCGGCGACGCAGGCCTCGGGGGTGAGGGCGTCCGTGGGCAGGGCCATACCTGCGGCGTTCAGCTTCTCTATGAGGGCGGCGGTCTCCGGCACCGTGAGGCGAAGGGCCCGCAGCTCGCTGGCCCGGGCGAAGACGGCCGCCGGGGTCCCGTCCATGACGATGTGGCCGTGGTCCATGATGACCACCCGGTCGGCACGGACCGCCTCGTCCATGTGGTGGGTGATGAGTACGACGGTGATGCCCTTTTCCCGGCACAGCCGCTCCACGATCTTGACCACCTCCCGCCGGCCCCGGGGGTCCAGCATGGCGGTGGGCTCGTCCAGCACCAGCACCTCCGGCCCCATGGCCAGCACGCCGGCGATGGCCACCCGCTGCTTCTGCCCGCCGGAGAGAAGGTGCGGCGCGTGCAGGCGAAAATCGTACATGCCAACCTGCTTCAATGCCTCGTCCACCCGGCGGCGGATCTCCTTCGGCTCCACCCCCAGGTTCTCCGGGGCAAAGGCCACATCGTCCTCCACAACGTTGGCCACGATCTGGTTGTCCGGGTTCTGGAACACCATCCCCACCTTCCGGCGGATGGGCAGAAGGCTGCCCTCGTCGATGGTGTCCATGCCGTCCACCAGCACCTTCCCCGCCTGGGGCAGGAGGATGGCGTTCAGGTGCTTGGCAAGGGTGGACTTGCCGCTGCCGTTGGAGCCCAGCACCGCCAGGAACGTGCCCGGCGCCACGTCCAGGTCCACCCCGTCCAGGGCGGGCC
>CANRMG010000127.1 GCA_947631675.1 uncultured Oscillospiraceae bacterium | reverse complement strand
GATGAAGGAGATGAAGCGCATGTGGTCCTACCACGGCGCGGAGCACAAGACCATCTACTGCTACGAGCACGGCCATGACCTGACCGTAGAGAACGTGCGCAAAGAGAGCCGCTTCCATCCCCGCTGCGGCACCAGCTTTTTGCTGGTGGTGGTGATATTGAGCGTGTTCGTGTTCATCGTGGCCAACGCCTTCCTGCACGTGGACAACGTGTTTTTGCGGATGGTGGTGAAGCTGCTGCTTCTGCCCATTGTGGTCTCTCTCAGCTATGAGCTGAACCGCTGGATCGGCCGGCACGACGACCTGCCCCTCGCCAAGGTCCTGTCCTGGCCCGGCCGGATGCTCCAGCACCTGACCACCCGGGAGCCGGACGAGGGCATGATGGAGGTGGCCATCGAATCCTTAAAACTGGTCATCCCCGAGCAAAAAGGCGCCGACGCCTGGTAAACACCTGGGAGCGGATAGAGATATGGCTAAAACCTACAACGATATTTACATCAAGGCCCGGAAGCGGCTGCGGGAGGCGGGCATCGAGGCCTACAGCCTGGAGGCCCGGCTCATCGTGGCCCAGGCGGCGGGCAAGACCGTGGCCAAGCTCATGCAGGACCTGAACCTGTACGCCAACAACGAGCTGGACGACACGGTCCAGGCCATGGTGGCCCGCCGCATAGAGGGCGAGCCCGTGGCCTACATCACCGGCTCCTGGGAGTTTTACGGCGTGCCCTTGGAGATCACCCGGGACGCCCTCATCCCCCGGGCGGACACGGAGGTGCTGGTGAAGGCGGCCATCGGTCTGTTTGAGGGCCGCAACGGTACGCCCCGGATCCTGGACCTGTGCGCCGGGTCCGGCTGCGTGGGCGTGGCCATGGGCGTGCGCATGCCCGGGGCCAGAGTGGTCATGGTGGACAACAGCCGCAAGGCCCTGAGCCTCTGCCGGCGAAACATCTCCCGGAACAACCTGGACGTGCGGGTCATGTGCGTGGAGGCGGACGTGACCGAAAAGCCCCCCATGCTCCTGGGGGACTTCGACCTCATCACCTGCAACGCCCCCTATATCCCCACAGCGGAGCTGGAGACGCTGGATCCCTCCGTGAAGGACTATGAGCCTGTCCATGCCCTGGACGGCGGCGAGGACGGTCTCGACATCATCCGGCCGGTGATCGCCCTGTGGAAGTCCGTTTTACGGGACAGGGGCTATATCATGCTGGAGGTAGGCGAGGGACAGGCCCCCGCCGTGGGCGAACTGCTGGAGAAGGCAGGCTTTGAGAACATCACCGCTTTCAAGGACACGGGCGGCACCGACCGGGTGGTGGCCGGCCGGCTGAGAAAGACCTGACCGGGCAAGAGCCCGCGGAAAATACGATAGAGAGAGGACGGCACTATGGCAGCGAAGAAAACAGCGCCCCTGCCCACCGTGGGCCAGGCGGCGGATAAGAAAAAAGCGCTGGAGACGGCGCTGGCCCAGATCGAGAAGAATTACGGCAAGGGCGCCATCATGCGCCTGGGCGAGGACATCCCCGTGAACGTGGAGAGCATCTCCACCGGTTCCCTGGGCCTGGACCTGGCCCTGGGCATCGGCGGCGTGCCCCGGGGCCGCATCGTGGAGATATACGGGCCCGAGGCCAGCGGCAAGACCACCCTGGCCCTGCACCTGGTGGCCTCCGCCCAGAAGGGCGGCGGCGAGGTGGCCTACATCGACGTGGAGCACGCCCTGGAGCCGGCCTACGCCCGGGCCCTGGGCGTGGACATCGACAACCTGCTCATCTCCCAGCCCGACACCGCCGAGCAGGCCCTGCAGATCACCGAGGCCCTGGTGCGCTCCGGCGCCATCGACGTGATCGTGGTGGACTCGGTGGCGGCGCTGCTGCCCCGCAGCGAGCTGGAGGGCGAGATGGGCGACTCCACCGTGGGCGTGCTGGCCCGGCTCATGAGCCAGGCATTGCGGAAGCTGGCGGGCATCGTATCCAAGACCAACTGCATCGTCGTGTTCATCAACCAGCTCCGGGAAAAGATCGGCGTCATGTACGGCAACCCGGAGACCACCCCCGGCGGCCGGGCGCTGAAATATTATTCCAGCGTGCGCCTGGACGTGCGCCGGGTGGAGACCCTGAAGTCCGGCGACGAGATGATCGGCAACCGCACCCGGGTGAAGATCGTGAAAAACAAGGTCGCGCCCCCCTTCAAGGAGGCCCAGTTCGACATCATCTACGGCGAGGGCATCTCCAAGATCGGCGAGATCATCGATTTGGGCGTGCGGCTGGACCTCATAGAAAAAGCCGGCGCCTGGTTCACCTGCTGCGGCGAGCGCATCCAGGGCCGGGACGGCGTGAAGGAGTTCCTCATGGCCAATCCTGACAAGGCCGACGAGCTGGAGGCCCAGATCCGGGCCAACGCCCACAAGCTCATGAGCCCCCAGGCCCTGAAGGCCGCCAAGGCGGCGGGCAGAGCTGTCGATGTCTCCGCAGAAGATTTTGACGACGGCTCTGAGGAATAATGCCCGCTGAGGAAAAATACACCGTCCGGTCCGTGATGAATGACCCGACGGGGGAGATGGAGCTGCCGAAAAAGCGGAAGGCCCCGGCGGAACCCCTGGAGCGGGCCAAGAAGTGGGCCCTGGACTACCTGAAGCAGCCACACTCCGAGAAGGAGCTGCGGGACAAGCTGCGGGAAAAGGGCTGCTCCCCGGAGGACATCGACACCGTGGCGGCCCTGTGCCTGGACTACGGGTTCGTCAACGATGAGGAATACGCCGGGATGATCGCCCGGCACTACGCGGCCATGGGCTACGGCCCCGGCCGGGTCCGGACGGAGCTGAAGCGCCGGGGGGTGCCCCCGGAGCACTGGGACGATGCCATGGCGGAGCTGCCCCAGGATACCGACACCATCGACCGGCTCCTGGCCTCCCGGCTCCGGGGCTGGGACGCCAGCGACCGCAAGGAGCGGGACAAAGCCGCGGCGGCCCTCTTCCGCCGGGGCTTTTCCTGGGACGAGATACGCGCCGCCCTTCGTCGCTACGGGGCGGATGATGAAGAATGAAGATACACTTTACCTCTCTTGGCTGCGCCAAGAACCTCATAGACTCCGAACAGATGCTGGCCCTTATCCAAGCCGCCGGCCACCAGATCGTCGCGGACCCCGCCCAGGCGGACGCCGCGGTGGTAAATACCTGCGCCTTCATCGAGGCCGCCCAGCAGGAGGCCATCAACGCCATATTGGAGCTTGCCGAGCTGAAAAAGACCGGCAGCCTCAAGCGGCTGGTGGTCACCGGCTGCCTGGCCCAGCGGTATTCCGGGGACATCCTGAAAGAGATGCCCGAGATCGACGCGGTGCTGGGCGTGGGGAGCTTTCCCGACATCGTGGCGGCCCTGGAGTCCGGGGAACGCCACGCCGCCCGCTTTGCGGACAAAAATGCGCCCCTGCCTGAGCTGGGTCGGGCCGTGACCACGGGCCCGGGCTGGGCGTATCTCAAGATCGCCGACGGGTGCGACAACCGCTGCGCCTACTGCGTCATCCCCTCCATCCGGGGAAAATACCGCTCCCGGCCCATGGACGCCATCCTCACCGAGGCGGAGACGCTGGCAGGCTCGGGCGTGAAGGAGCTCATTTTGGTGGCCCAGGACGCCACCCGCTACGGCCATGATTTCCATGACGGCACCACGCTGGCGGGTCTGCTGCGGGCCCTGGTGAAGGTGGACGGCATAGAGTGGATACGCCTCCACTATCTCTACCCCAACGAGATCACCGACGAGCTCATCGATGTGATCGCGTCGGAGCCGAAGGTATTGAAGTATCTGGATGTGCCCATTCAGCACGTGAACGACGCCATTCTGCGCCGCATGCGCCGGCCGGAGACCCGCGCCAGCATCGAGGCGCTCTTTGACAAGCTCCGCGCCCGCATCCCGGAGGCAGTGCTGCGCACCAGCCTCATCGTGGGCCTGCCCGGGGAGGGCGAGGCGGAATTTTCGGAGCTTCTGGACTTTCTGCGGGCGCAGAAGCTGCCCCGGGCGGGGGTGTTCACCTTCTCCCCCCAAGAGGGCACGCCTGCGGCGGATATGCCGGACCGATGTACCGAGGCCGAGGCCCTGGCCCGGCAGCGGACGGTGATGGATCTGCAGGCGTCCATCATGGACGAGTACGACCGCTCCCAGATCGGGAAGGTATTCCAGGTCCTCTGCGAGGGCCAGTGCGAGGACGGCCGCTGGGCCGGCCGGCGCTATGCCGACTCCCCGGACGTGGACGAGCAGGTGCTCTTCACCGGTGACGCCGTGCCGGGCGATTTCGTCCGGGTGCGCATAAATGCCCTGGAGGACGGCTGCCTTACGGGCGAGGCAGTATAAGGAGAATCCTGACGGACCATGAATAGACTGTTCATGGTGGTGACGATATATGTTTGACTATCTGAAAGAGACGATCAAGGCCTATCAGGACCGGGACCCCGCAGCCCGCTCCGCCCTGGAGGTATACCTTTTGTATCCCGGCGTGCGGGCGGTCATGCGCCACCGCCGGGCCCACTGGTGCTGGACCCACGGACTGAAATTCCTGGGCCGGTCCATCTCCCAGCGCACCCGGAAGAAGACCGGTATTGAGATCCACCCCGGCGCGACCATCGGCCGCCGGCTGGTCATCGACCACGGCATGGGCGTGGTCATCGGCGAGACCGCCGAGATAGGCGATGACGTGCTTCTCTACCAGTGCGTCACCTTGGGCGGCACGGGCAAGGACCACGGCAAGCGCCACCCCACCATCGGCAACAACGTGCTCATCGGCTCCGGCGCCAAGGTGTTGGGCCCCTTCAAGGTGGGTGACAACAGCCGCATCGCCTCCAACGCCGTGGTGCTCTCGGAGGTGCCCCCCAATTCCACCGCCGTGGGCGTGCCTGCCCACATCGCCCGCATCGCCGGGGAGAAGACCGACTTCGCCTCCCGGGTGGACCAGATCAGCGTGTCCGACCCGGTGGCCCAGGAGCTGTGTGCCCTGCGAGGCCGGGTCATCCAGCTGGAACAGCAAGCTTCCGCAAAGGAGAAGGAGAACTGAACTATGCGATTTTATAACGACCTGACCATGCAGAAGGAGGACTTCGTCCCCATCACCGAGGGCAAGGTCACCATGTACAGCTGCGGCCCCACGGTGTA
>CANRMG010000126.1 GCA_947631675.1 uncultured Oscillospiraceae bacterium | reverse complement strand
CCAACGTGCTGGGCATCGCCATGGGCACCAGCGAGGCCGTGGGCTATGTGGACGCAGACGGGTGCATCACCGGCTGGCTCAACGAGCTGGCCTTCGTGCCCGTAGACGCCAGCCCCGCCGCCATGCGGGACGAGTGGAGCGGCGACATCGGCTGCGGCGTGAAGTATTTCTCCCAGGACGGCGTCATCAAGCTGGCCGGCCCCGCAGGCATCGAGCTGGACGAGAGCCTGTCCCCCGCCCAGAAGCTGAAGGTGGTCCAGGGCCTCATGGAGGCGGACGACCCCCGGGCCCAGAAGGTCTACGAGTCCATCGGCGTATACCTGGCCCACGCCCTGGCCTATTACTACGACCTCTACAAATTCCGCCATGTTCTGCTGCTGGGCCGGGTCATGTCCGGCAAGGGCGGCGACCTGATCCTCAGCCGGTGCAAAGAGGTCCTGGCCGACGAATACCCTGAGGTCAACGAGGCCATCCACCCCGCCCTGCCCGACGAGAAGTTCCGCCGGGTGGGCCAGTCCGCGGCGGCGGCCAGCCTGCCCGCCATAATAGGAGGCTGAACCATGAAAAAACACATCGTCTGCTTCGGCGACTCCAACACCCACGGCTACTGCGCCGACCCCAGCGACACCGCCGACGGCGGTTCCCGCTTCAACGAGGAGGAGCGCTGGCCCTGCGTGCTGCAAACGCTTCTGGGGGAGAAATACCTCTGCATCGAGGAGGGTCTGGGCGGCCGGACCACCGTGTTCGACGACCCCATCCACGGGGACCTGTCGGGCCTTGATTACATCACCCCCTGCCTTCTCAGCCATGAGCCGGTGGACCTGCTCATCATCATGCTGGGCACCAACGACGTGAAGGAGCGGCTGGGCGTGAACGCACCCGCCATCGGTGTGGCCATGCAGCGGCTCATCCGCCAGGCCCAGAACACCCTGTGCTGGTCCCCCGCCGGGCCCAACATCCTGGTGGTGGCCCCGCCCCCCATTGGGGAGGGCTTCGCCGACCCGGTCATGGGCAGCGGCTGCCGGGAGAAATCCCTGGGCGTGGCCGCGGCGCTGAAGGACGCCGCCGCCCTCACCGGCGTGCACTTTATGGACGCGGCGGCCTGTGAGTTCAACCCCATCGACCACATGCACCTGACCCGCAAGGGCCACAGCCAGCTGGCCCACATGCTGGCGGAGATCATACCCACGCTCGTAAAATAAACAAAGCGGGACCGGCGCTTGCCGGTCCCGTTCTTTTTATAACGTTATTATATTATGTAAATTGAATTATGTTAATTATTCTCATCCTCTGACGGCTCCTCCCGCTCCTCTTCCTCCTTGGGCAGGTAGGGCGCGAAGAGGCGCTCCATGAAAAGCGAACACAAAAGCGCCGCCAGGCCCGGCAGCACCAGCACCGGCGTGAACAGAAACCTCGTGCCGGCCAGCGCCGCTTCCTCTACGATCAGCGCCACCACCAGCGCTGAGGGCAGATGGCCCAGGGCCAGCTTCGCCGCCGTCACAAGGAGGTCCTTCGCCCCGAAGGTGAACCGGGACAGGGTGAACATGGCGAATAGCCATATGGCCAGGGGCACCAGGATCAGGATGCGGCAGGCGTACAGCCACGCCATAGCCGCCCCGCTGCCCCCCGCGGCCATCACATAGGCCACGTACCACATGTAATATATGCCCAGCCCCAGGGCCAGGAAGGGCAGCGTCACCAGGGTAGCGGTCTTAAAGTTATCCCGGAAGGTGCGGAAGAACCGGGCATAGTCGCCCATCTCCCCCTTGCGCACCCCGTGTACCACCGCGTCGTAGAGGGCCGCGGTGGCCGCGCCCGCGGTGAACACGGGCAGGGAGCACACCGCCCAGCATATGCTCAGGCCCACGATGTCGCACACCCGTCCCAGCCCCCGCCAGAAGCCGTTCATCGGGTCAAACACGCCCTTGAACACCGCGCTCCCTCCTTTCATCATAGCATATGGGCTTATTCTGTCATGTTTTCAGGTATGACCCCGTCAAAATGGTCTCCGCTCTTACAGTCCTCACAGAGAAAACTGATACTGTAATGGCGGCCCTCTTTAAACTCATCCATACGGATGTTGTGGCTCCCGCAATCGGGACAGCAACCAGCATCGCCGGTCTCAGCGAACTGAACCACATTCTTTTCCCACCGCTTCACCGCTTTTCCCTCCACGTCGAAAGTATAGCTCCAAAGGGAAAGCCGCAGCCTTGCGGCCGCGGCTTTCCCTTTGGAGCTAGTGGCCAGACTCGAACTGGCGACCTGCTGATTACGAATCAGCTGCTCTACCGACTGAGCTACACTAGCACAGCTTTTCGCGCTCGTGTATTGTAGCATATGCCCGCCGTGGAAGTCAACAGAAAAAATCCGGCGGGCCCTCGATTACTCATCGTATTATGTCTTGCAATTCCTCCTGATTTTGCATCCTCCCCGCAGTATTTTCATCCCGCTCCTCCCAATATTCATTTTTCGGCGGCGGCGCAAACGCCCGCCATATCAGCCATTTCCAATTATTGGACTGCACATAATTAAATTTACATAATTGTTTATTTCATTTCTAATGCAGAATGTTATCGACATTTTGAACAGGTATTTCAACAGTCGTCAATCAACGTATTTATCGCGGTTTCATCCACTTTTACCAAATATTTCAAATTCCTGTAACGTGTAAAGAAACAAATGGTTTCAATTTTTTATTTAACATAAAATAGAGCTTTCATCCGCCCTCTGCATACCCATCCCCCGGGGTGCAGGTATGCATGGACGCGCCTGCATTTTCCCTCATTTCCGGGGCAGCAGGCCGCTGTCGGCCATGGACACGAAGTCGTCCCCGGCCACCACGATGTGGTCCGCCAGGTCCACGCCCACCTGCTCCAGCAGGTCCCGGATCTTCAGCGTCACGGCCACGTCCTCCTGGGAGGGCAGGGCGATGCCGCTGGTGTGGTTGTGGGCCAGCATCACCACGGAGGCGTTCTGGCCCAGGGCGATCTGGACGATGCGCCGCAGGTTCACGGACACGGAGGTGGTGCTGCCCTGGCTCACCTCCCGGCAGTCCAGCACCTTCAGCTTCGCATCCATACAGACGAGGTACATGGTCTCGTTCCGGCAGGTCAAAAACCGGGGCAGAAGGTACTTCCCCGCGGCCTCGCTGTCCGCCAGGATGTCTCCGGGCAGGGTCTTGGAGATGAAATACCGCCGGGCGGCCTCCGGCACCAGGTGGATCAGCGCCGCCGCCGTGTCCCCGATGCCGTCCACGCTTTTGAGGGCGTCCACGGAGGCGTCGAACACCCCGTCCAGGGTGCCGAAGGCATCCAGCAGGGCATGGGCCAGCTCATTGGTGTCCTGCCGGGGCACCGCGTAGAAAAGCAGCAGCTCCAGCACGTTGTGGTCGTTGAAATTGTCCAGCCCATAGCGGAGAAAGCGCTCCCGCATCCGCTGGCGGTGTCCCGAATGATCTGCCATGGTCTCTGTCTCTTTCTTAAAGAATTCTTAATTGCCTCCCGGCCGGTTGTGTGCTATACTAAGGTGCACATCTGCGAAAGGGGGGACATGCCTTTGAAAACGAAGCTATCCATCGTCCGTGATTTTCTCAAGCGGGCGGATATGCTGCTGTTCACCCTGTGCCTGGCGGCGGCCATCATGGGCCTGGTGGCCATCTCCAGCGCCACCCGCACCATGGGCAGCTCCTTCATATACGTGCAGTCCTTCGCCCTGATCATCGGCATCGGGCTGTACTTCGTGTTCACCCTGATCGATGCGGACGTATTCGCCGACCAGTGGCCGCTGCTGCTGGTGGCGGAGGTAGTGCTGATGCTCCTGCTGCTGGTGCCGGGCCTGGGCAGCGAGGACGACACGGGCAACCGGGCCTGGATCCGCTTTCTTGGCATAGGTATCCAGCCGGCGGAGGTCATCAAGGTCATCTACATCGTCCTGACGGCCAAGCACCTTACATACTTGAAGGAATACCGAAGCCTGTCCTCGCCGCTGTCCGTGTTCCAGCTGGTGGGTCACCTCGTACTGCTGTTCGGGATGTACATGGTCATATCCAGCGACCTGGGCAACGCCCTGGTGTTCTTCTTCGTCTTTGCGGTGATGGTGTTCGCCGCGGGGATAAAGCTCTACTGGTTCCTGTTCGGCGCGGCGGCCATGGCCCTGGCCATCCCCCTGGCCTGGAACTATGTGCTCAGCGACAACCAGAAGATACGCATCCTTCTTCCCTATATGCAGGACCAGATCGACCCCAGCGGCTACGGCCTGAGCTGGGAACCCACCCGGGCCCAGATCGCTCTGTCCTCCGGCCGGCTGTGGGGCACGGGCCTCTACCAGGGCACCCAGACCCAGACCGCCGAGGGCGGCCTGCGAAGCAAGCACGCCGACTACATCTTCGCCTGCATCGGCGAGGAGATGGGCATGATCGGCTGCATCGCGGTGATCGTGCTGCTGACGGCCATCATCATCCGGTGCGTGTACGTGGGGCTCCACTGCCACAGCACCTTCGGCATGCTGGTGTGCATCGGCATCGCCGCGATGATCTGCTTCCAGCTTTTCAACAGCGTGGGCATGTGCACGGGCCTGACCCCGGTCATCGGCCTGACCCTCCCCTTCTTCAGCTACGGAGGCTCGTCCCTGTTCACCATGTTCGCCGCCATGGGCATTGTCTCCGGCATACGATACCGACCGAAGCCCACTCAGTTCCGGGCCTATTCCCTGGAATTTTAAGGAAAAGCAGCAGAGGTGTCTGCTGCTTTTTCTTTGGGCTCAGGCGCCCGGGTCTACCTGGGGCGCGTGCTCGGCCATGAAGGCCTTGATCCGGCCCTCGTAATACCCGGCCATGACCACCTGCATGTAGACGAACACCCAGATCCCCAGGAGCAGTCCCACCAGGGGCAGGACCAGGCACAAAATGCCCCAGCCCAGAAAGCTCAGATCCACCACGAACAGCTCCCACCGGTGGCCCCGCATGACCTCCCGGCTCAGGGCCACGCACTGGAAGCAGTTCATGCCGGGGTTGTCCAGCATGATATACGTGGCCTGCCGGTAGGAATACATGGCCATGACGGAGGGGAGCATGAGGGGCAGACACACGATCATCCACCAAGTCTGCCCCGTCTGCAGGACCAGATAGGTGGCCGGCAGGGCGTAGATGAGAGACCACAGAGATACATAGACCGACGGGATCA